>JAHEIE010000072.1 GCA_024639505.1 Crocinitomicaceae bacterium | reverse complement strand
TAGTTTATTATATAAGAAAAAGGTGAAAAAAGACAAAAAATCGGAAGAAAAAGAACCTGCAAAAGACTCGGCAGACACAAAAAAAACAGACAACAAACGAAACCACATAAGAGGCTACGACAAGAGAACAGAACGATACACAAGGAATTACGTATTCATGAAGGATTCGAGTGTGGGTTATCTCAAAATAAGAGGATTTACCACCGGACCTTTTGCCGATTTGTATGATGAGTTTTTTAACTACGTAGATTCTGCCAACTCAGAAACTGTAATTTTGGATTTGAGAAACAACTTGGGAGGAAGATTGAATGAAATACATTATTTGATGGAATACCTATCTCTAGAGGAGTTTATAACAATCGAACCTATGGAATCAAATACGGCTATTCCTCGCACCAATTCTATTTGGAGTTCAAACAATCAGCCTGTTTTAGTTGTATTGAAATCAATCGTAACTCCTTTTTTATATGTGTACGAAAAATCTACTTCCAAAAAGAAAAATGGAATGTATTACCACAAAATGAAATCGAGTAAACTCACAGAGCCGAAAGAAAATGCTTTCAAAGGAAAAGTATATGTTCTGGTAAATGGGAATTCTTTTTCTGCCTCTTCTATTATTTCGAGCAATCTTCAAGGTTCTGGAAGAGCAACAATTGTAGGGGAAGAAACGGGCGGCACATACAATGGAACTGTTGCTGGAGTGTTTAAACCAATAAAATTGCCTCATTCCAAATTGAGGGTTCAGTTTGGGCTTGGAATGATAAAAGCTCCATACACTGAATCTCCTGATGGAAAAGGTGTGATTCCTGATGTTACCATTTTACCTACTCTGAATCACAGAATAAATAAGATTGATACGGAGCTGGAATGGATATTGAACGAAGTGGAGAAAAATAAAAAAGTAACGGATACTGCACCTGAAAAGGAAGTGGAATTAGAAAAAGAATTGGATGATTCGAAGCAATCAGAAATTCCTAAAATTGAGAACGCTAACGAGGAAAAAGAATAATAAACTACCTGAATTTAAAAGTAACAATTAATCCAGAATAAGATTGGCTGAATGAAGTGAAACCAAATGAAGGCTGCACGGTCATAGATAAGTTTTCGTCCACATTAAAATTAAACAAATGTGCATCTACATTGGCATCAATAATATTGATAGTGTAAGCTAACATACTAAAAATAATCATGTTGTCCCTCCATTTTCGGTGGTAATCCGAAAACTCTAACAACTGACTGTTGTCAAATTTATCGAACTCTAAATTCTGGAATGATCCCGAATTTTTTTCGCGAAAAACAAGTTCGTCACGCATAGATTTGAACTCACCTTGGTTGATAACTGCAGCAGTTATACAACCACCAATTGCTGCGTACACAAGTGGGATTTTCCAATACTTTTTGTTGTAAGCTTGCCCCAAGCCAGGTAATACCGCTGAGTAAATAGTTGCTTTTTTGGGAGAATGAACAGAATCTTGAAAAATCCCAATCCTTTGCTGTGCTTTCGCTGAAATGGTTATTCCAACAAAAAACAAACACAAAGAAAAGGGTACAATTCGAAGTTTGCTCATGATCTTAGTTTAATAAATCTAAAATCTTTCTCAAGTGATCTTGATCCACAAAAGGAATAGTAATTTTTCCGTTTCCTTTGTTTGTTTTGGTAATCCCTATTTTTGAATTATAGTGCTTCGAAATTTCTTCTTTTATCTTTTGCTCTTCGTAAGACAAGGAATACCTCGAAGATTTTGATTTTGGCTCCTTTGGTTTGTTCAAGTTTTGAACCAACTCTTCAGTTTTTCTGACCGATAATTTTTCGTCAACTATTTTTCTGTAAAACTTAACCAATGTGGATTCATTTTCCACACCCAGAAGTGCTCTTGCATGTCCCATGGTAATAGTTTTGCTCGATAGCGCCAACTGAATTACATCTGGTAATTTTAATAACCTGAGGTAATTCGTAACGGTAGATCTGTTTTTGCTTACCTTCTCGCCTAGTTCTTCTTGTGTCAATTCACATTCATTCAATAGCCTCTGAAAACTTATTGCAACTTCTATCGGATTTAAATCCTGACGTTGAATATTTTCTACAATTGCCATTTCTAGCATTGCTTGGTCGTTGGCAATTCTTATGTATGCAGGAACTTCGGTAAGTCCTACAATTTGAGAAGCTCTAAACCTTCTTTCACCCGAAATCAATTGGTATTTTCCGTATCCAATTTTTCTGACAGTAATTGGCTGGATAAGACCATGTTCTTTTATTGAGTTTGACAAATCAACCAAAGCTTCCTTCTCAAATTCAGTTCTTGGCTGAAAAGGATTTGCCTCAATATCTTTTACCAAAATAGCCGAAACACTCCCTACTGAAGCATTGGTTACCGATTCTCTAGACGCAGTTATGTCTGTTTCGTTATTCTCTAACAAGGCTCCTAAGCCTCTTCCAAGTCCGCTTTTTTTCTTTGCCATTAGTTTATAATCTTATCTTCTGCTTTTATTTTTGTCAGGTCGTTATTTTGCAACACCTCTTTTGCTAGGTTTAAGTAATTGATTGCTCCTTTACTCGATGCATCCATCATAATTACTGATTCACCGTAACTTGGTGCTTCTCCTAGTTTAGTATTTCTATGAATAATTGTATCAAAAACCATTTGTTGGAAATGAGTTTTCACTTCATCCACTACTTGGTTAGATAAATTAAGTCGAGAATCATACATAGTGAGTAAAATACCTTCTATTTCTAATTCTTGATTCAGTTTATTTTGAACAATTTTTATTGTATTCAGAAGTTTACCCAAACCTTCCAGCGCAAAATATTCGCATTGAACAGGAATAATTACAGAATCTGAAGCGACCAAAGAGTTGATTGTGATAAGTCCCAAAGATGGAGAACAATCGATTACTATAAAATCATAAGCATCTCTTATTTTATCCAGATTTGCCTTGAGCATATATTCTCTGTTTGGCAAGTTTATCATCTCGATTTCTGCACCAACCAAATCAATATTTGAAGGCAATATATCTACAAATGGTGTATCGGTTGACAAAATAATATCAGCAATTTCCACTTCATTGATGAAACAATCGTAAATACTTGCTTTTACATTTTTTGGGTCGTGTCCCAAACCAGAAGTAGAATTGGCTTGCGGATCAGAATCTACAATCAATACTTTTTTCTCTAAAACTCCTAAGCTTGCTGCCAAATTTATAGCGGTTGTCGTTTTACCAACCCCACCTTTTTGGTTTGCTATTGCAATAATTTTTGCCATATTTTATATTAATTCTTTTTCTTCTCCTATGTTAAACACTTCAAATCTAAACTCTTCAAAACCAAATTTAGCTTCTTCCATATCCACTTTTATTGGTTCAAATGTATCGTAATGCATCGGAATTACTGTGTCTGCATTCACTAAATATGCAGCTTCTATTGCATCGTTTACTCCCATCGTAAATACGTCTCCAATCGGTAAAAACGCAAAGTCTACAAAACCAAATTCTTCTTGAATCAATTCCATTTCCTTATGAAGTCCCGTATCTCCTGCAAAATAAATAACTTTTTCTACTTCGTCTTCTTCAAAAACAAAAATAAATCCTGCCGCAAGTCCACCGTAGCTTCCATCGGGCATTGAGCTGGAGTGCAAAGCACTCACCATTTTTATAGCGCAACCTTCTAACTGAAGAGCCCCGCCAATATTCATTCCAATCGAATCCTTCACTCCTTTTTTCTGAAACCAATTTGCGACTTCAAAATTTGCAATTAATGTAGCATTCGTATTCTTGTAAATTACCTCGGTATCGGCCACATGATCTTCATGTCCGTGAGTAAGAAGAATATAATCAGCCTCAATTTTATTGATATCCACCGATTTTGCCAACTCATTTTGAGTTATAAATGGATCTATAAGAAACTTTGTAGCTTCTATTTCAAATCCAAAACACCCATGTCCGTAGTACGTTGCCTTCATTTTTCTCTGTTTCTTATAAAGATAGTTAATTCCTCATTTTAGCCTCAATTGTTTTATCAACAATAAACGGCCAAAACCATTCAAATATTGAAATTAATTCACCTTTATTAGTTCAAAATCTTTGTAAGCTACAATGAAAACAGATTGATTTTCGAACCCGCTATTTTTGTCACTTCTTTCTAGTTGAAAACTAGATTGTAACAACGGTACTTTTATCTGATCGTAATGCGCTGAATAACCTTTACCAAAAGCATCTAGACCTACTGCATGAAAAAATGCAGCATCAAAACCCATAAAAGCAAATTTACTAGGTTCTGATCCAAATTTGGCTCTGTATTGTTTTACAAATGTAACCACATTTTCATCCTTGTAATCAATGAAAGAAGAAGTAGTTACGTGCAAATTGTATTTCATTTTGTAACTCGTTTCAATGTCATCATATTCAAGAAAGTTTTCTAAAGCATAAATCTCCACTTCGTACCCTTTCATTCTACTTTTTGAAAGAATGATATTTAATTGTGTGAAAAAACTTGAAGCCATACCCTTTTCTATAATTGGCAATACAACAACATTCTTTTTGCCCTTTACCAGTTTTGCATCAAATCCATTCATCGATGAATAGGATGTCAAATTAAAAGCACTTGCTTTTGTTCTGTAATTGTTTGGCTTACCTACCAAAGCTTTCTCAAAATCTTCTATAAACAAATTAGCCAAATACTTTTCTTGCTTTGTTTTTCCTGAAACACAAATTACGTTTTCCGTGTTTCTGTTTTTAGCGATAAAATTTGCTACATAACTTATTTGTGTTGGAAATGAAGTTTTCAATTCCGTAACAAAAGGATTATTAAAAAGTAGTTTATTTGATTGATTCACGGGACAAATCGCTTGAATTTGTTGGGTTTTCGAGAAGTCTGAAACTAATTTATAAGGTTTTTCAAAAAATGGTCCAACAATTAAGTCTGATGTTTTAATCGTATTCGTTTTCAATTGTTTCCCTACAGTTGATGTGTCGTTTCTCGTATCAAACACCTGTAGATCAAATGATGTTCCAGATTTTGCAACTGAATCCAAAGCTAACCGAACACCTTGGTAAAAATGGGTGCTCATTTCTGTATATGGATGAATTTTCTTCACTTTATTCGTTTCCATCGGAATCTGTGCATTTTTATCCAGCATCAATGGCAAGAATAAAGAAACAGAATAAGACTCTTTCATTACCATTTTGTTCAATTCATCTTTCAATGGATTTATTTTGTTTACAGAATCTAGATTTACACCTTTTGGCAAAATGGGTTCACCTAACGAAACTTTAATATCTGTTAAATATTTTGAAGGAAGTGCAATGGTTAGTTTATCTCCTTCTTTCAAACTTTCAACACCTGGGTTAGATTTCTTTATTGCTTCTACAGTTGTATTATATTTCTTAGAGATCCCATAAAAAGTCTCTCCTTTTTCAACTGTATATTGTATCAATTTAGACCCAGACTTTGGGAAGTTTTCTGTTTTTGGCAGCTCAATCTCCATTAATTTTGCCCCAACTGGCAGTACAATTTTATCGCCAATAGCAATGTTTTCTGTAAGTCCAGGGTTCAGTTTTTTCAATTGTTCTAAAGTGACTCCATATTTTTTTGTGATTCCATACAAAGTTTCTCCTTTTGCCACAACATGCACAGTTTTGTCTGTCGCAGATTCTTCTTTTGGTTCAGGAATCGTTTTTGCCTTTTTTCGAAGCTGCAGAACAGTTCCAACTTGCAAGTCTTTAACCTTTTCAGAGTTTAGAGCAGTCAATTCTTCTATTGTCAACCCATAGATTTTAGAAATCCCGTACAAAGTTTCTCCTTTTTCAACGGTATGAATTGTTCGGTCTTTTACGGCAACAGGAATATTCAATTTTTGTCCTTCTTTCAAAAACATCAATATTCCAGAATTAGCATCTCTCAAATCCTTTTTGGTTGCACTATATTTCTGAGTAATCCCATACAAAGTTTCCCCTTGCTTTACTGTATGCACTATATATTCCTTTCCATCAATTATCTCTCTTTTCTGCGAAAAAAATGACATTGAAACACTGATAAAAATAAGCGATAAAAAATATTTCATAATTGTTAGATAGTTAATTTTCATGTTATTCCCATTCGATAGTTGCCGGTGGCTTGGAACTAATGTCATAGGTCACTCTGTTTATTCCTTTTACTTTATTAATGATGTCGTTGGATACTTTTGCTAAAAAATCATAAGGCAAGTGACACCAATCGGCAGTCATTCCATCTGTTGAGCTAACTGCTCTCAATGCAACTGCATTTTCATACGTTCTTTCGTCTCCCATCACTCCTACAGATTGAACTGGAAGTAAAATCACTCCAGCTTGCCACACATCGTCATACAACTTATTGTCTTTCAATCCTTGTATAAAAATATGATCTACTTCCTGCAGTATCCTTACTTTTTCGGCAGTAATATCGCCCAAAATCCTAATCGCCAATCCTGGACCAGGAAAAGGATGTCTTCCTAATAGTCCATCATTCAAACCAATTGATTTACCTACTCTTCGCACTTCATCTTTGAATAAAGCTCTCAAAGGCTCTACTACTTTTAGTTTCATATAATCTGGCAATCCGCCCACATTGTGATGAGATTTTATGGTTTGAGAAGGCCCTCCAGTAGAGATAGATTCTATCACATCTGGGTAAATTGTTCCTTGCGCCAGCCAACTTGCTCCTTCTACCTTTTTCGACTCTTCGTCAAACACATCTACAAACACTTTGCCAATTGCTTTTCTTTTCTCTTCCGGATCAGTTAATCCAGCCAAAGCAGAGTAAAATAATTCCGAAGCATTTACACCTTTCACGTTCAATCCCAGATGCTCATAATTTTTCAGAACTTCTGTAAACTCATTTTTTCGAAGCAAACCATTGTCCACAAAAATACAATGAAGATTCTTCCCTATCGCTTTGTGTAACAACATTGCTGCAACAGTAGAATCAACACCTCCCGACAATCCTAAAATCACTTTCTCGTCTCCAATTTTTTCTTGTAATTCCTCTACTGTAGATTCAACAAATGCATTTGGAGTCCAGTTTTGAGCCGAACCACAAATATCTACAACAAAGTTTTTTAATAAAATAGCCCCTTCAGAAGAATGATAAACTTCTGGATGAAACTGAATCCCGTATGTTTTTTCATTCGCAACTCGGTAACCCGCCACTGCTACATCAACTGTACTTGTAATGATTTCAAAATCGCTTGGCAATTCTTTGATGGTATCTCCGTGAGACATCCAAACTTGCGATCCTAAAGTCATTCCTTTAACCAATTCATTTTCTTGATTGATAAAACTCAAATTAGCTCTTCCGTATTCTCTCGTTTCGGATGGCGTAACCAATCCTCCGTTGTTATGAGCCAAAAATTGAGCTCCATAACAAACACCCAACAATGGAAGTTTACCTTTAATATAAGATAAATCAGGGTTTGGTGCATCTTCGTTTCTCACAGAATATGGACTTCCCGATAAAATCACTCCAATTACATTCTCTGCAATTTCCGGGATATTTGTGTAAGGATGTATTTCGCAGTACACATTCAATTCTCTTAATCTTCTCGCAATCAATTGAGTGTATTGCGAACCAAAATCTAATATCAGTATCATTTCTTCCATGATACAAAGATAAGCCTTGTACTCAATTCTGAAATGTTTACAACCGAGAGTTGTTAACTATTTGGTGGGGATAAAGTGAAACTTTTTCACAATTAATTCAGGTGCTTATTTAAGCATTTTTTGGTACTTCTGAATATTGCTAGGATCCAATCTTCTTACAATATTAAACACTGTTTGTTTATTCAAGTTTGAAGCCTCAGAATATACATTGACTATCTCATTCATTTTAGCAACAAAGAACAACCTCATATTTACTGATCCAGGCTTGTTTGCGTGAACTTGCTCCAAATAAGAAAGAGATTGAGTTAAGTTTTCTACTCCTTTTTTCGCATCATCAAATGCCAAATCCAATCCCATTCTGTGGTATTCGTAAGAGCATTTTCTCATTCCTTTAAATTGTACGTTCAAAATATTCTCTATAATCCAATATCTATTATTTACACTTTCGCTAGATGACCACCCAGGCTGACCAGATGACTGAGCTAAATTTGCTATTTCTTGTGCTTTCAACAAATATTTTGTTCCACCTTCGAGAGCATAAGTATCGTAATCCATTCCTACAACATAGTAAGCATAAAACGCCAATACCGAAGACAAATTATTCGTGTAAGAACCTTGTGTGAAAAGAATTGGGGCATTCAATTGGAAGGTGAAATTAAAATCTCCATCCAAGGTATTTACTATAGTTGATGTGTAGTTTGTATTAAAAACTGGTCTTCGAGAAGAAACTTGAATCTTTGCAGTGAATGCATTTCCACTTCTTTCGCTTATGGTTATCAATAAACTTGTTTCTATTTTTTCGTGTTCCTTAAATACTTCGTCTGTCCATTTTGTATTGTTCATGAAATTGAGTACAGATTTTTTTAGCTGTTCAAGAACTTGAGTGTTTTCTGGATCATTTTTTAAAGTTGGCGCTAAAATTTCGACTTCACATCGCAATTCTTGTCCAAAAACTGAAAAGGCACAGAAAAACAAACTAAAAACTAATACAATATTTCTCATAAAATGGTTAATGGTTTTGGGACAAATAATTCAGGATATCGGCCGCTACTTCAAACTTAGACTTTAACTCAAATTGAGTCACTTTATTGTTTGCATCAATGATACTAATTTTGTTTGTATCGCCAGCAAACCCAGCACCTTTGTCGTTCAGGCTATTCAGAATAATGAAATCTAGCTTTTTTCGCTCCATTTTTCCTTTGGCATTTTCGAGTTCATTGTTTGTTTCAAGAGCAAATCCCACTAATGTTTGATTTGTTTTGTTCTCTCCCAAATGAGCCAATATATCCGTTGTTCTTTTCAGGGAAATAGACAAGTCTCCTTCCTTTTTCTTTATTTTAGAATCTGAGTAATTCAATGTAGTATAATCTGCAATTGCGGCAGCCATTATCACTACATCTTGATTGCTAAATTCATTGGTTACTGCTTCAAACATATCTTTTGCCGAAATCACATCAATTCGATTTACACTAGAGTTTGGTGTTTTCAAAGAAACTGGGCCAGCTACAAGAGTAACCTCGGCTCCCATTTCACTTGCAATTTGAGCGAGTGCAAATCCCATTTTACCTGTAGATCGGTTTCCAATATATCTAACAGGATCTAGTGCTTCATGCGTTGGACCTGCCGTAATTAGTACTTTTTTACCAAATAAAGGTTGCTTCGATTTAATGTCTCTTTCAATAAACTCTATGATATCTTCTGGTTCTGCCAACCTACCTTCACCTTCCAATCCTGAGGCTAATTCCCCACTTCCTGGATAAATAATTACATTTCCAAAACTTACAAGTTTTTCTATATTTTCTTTGGTCGAAGGGTGTTTGTACATATCCAAATCCATTGCTGGAGCAATATACACAGGGCATTTGGCCGACAAATATACAGCCATCATAAAATTGTCTGATTCTCCACTAGCCATTTTACTCAATGAATTTGCTGTGGTCGGAGCTACCAACATTATATCTGCCCAAAGACCCAAATCAACATGATTGTTCCAAGTTCCTGACTCTTTACTTGACGTAAATTCAGAAAAAACTGGATTTTTAGATAAAGTAGATAACGTAAGTGGTGTAATAAAATCATGTGACGAAGCAGTCATAACGACTTTCACTTCAGCACCTGCCTTTATCAATTGCCGAACGATAAGCGCAGATTTGTAAGCAGCAATACTTCCCGTAACTGCTACCACTACTTTCTTACCTTTCAACATGAGATTGTTATTTTATGCTTCTTCCTCTTTTTTCTCGACTTTCTGTACCTTTTCATTCAGAAACTCTTCAAGAGCAATAGCAACTGGCTTTGGTAATTTTTCATAAAACTTAGAGATTTCTATTTGCTCTCTGTTTTCAAAAATTTCCTCCAAATTATCACTTGGCAAAGCAAAAGCTTCTAATTTTTGTGACAATTCATCTTTCAATTCAACAGTAATCTGATCTGCTCTTTTGCTAATTACATTTAGCGCCTCATAGATATTACCAGAAATTGCCTCCATTGAAGAAGTATTTCTTGTAACTGTATCTTTCTCTGCTGTTGTTTGTTTGTAGTTCATGTGTGTTACTTTTGACTATTTTTTATTTCCTGTTGAGCGTTGGTGTAAAAACTTTCTAGTTCTTTCAACTTCTTACTACTTGGGAAATTGTCTACAAATTTAGTATAAGATTTTATAGTTTCCTCAAATCTCTCCACTTTTTTTTCTTTCACACTATTTGCTGCTAACTTATAATTCGATTTTACAACCAAATACAAAACCTCTTCTCTCAATTCTGTATCAGGATAATCCGAAAGCATATTGGTAAAAGAAACTGCTGCAGCCTCATAATCTTCCATGTGGTAATACAATTTTGAGCTTTCAAATGCTTTCTGCTCTAGCTTCCCTCTCATGTTATCTATGATTTGGTTACACGTATCCTTTCTTTCTGTTTTTGGATATCTGTTTAAGAACGATTGCAATTCATTGATTGCTGTCAATGTATTAGTTTGATCCAAAGATGATTTTGGAGAAGCCGCTACTTTACACATCGCTCCCATAAATGAAGCCTCTTCGGCATGCTCACTTTGTGGATATGTAGTCTGGAAATTTCTAAAATAATATCCTGCCAGAGCGTATTCTTGCATATTATAATGACTATAGCACAAATAGTAATAGGCCTTCTCCCCTTTTTCACTTAGTTTGGAGTAGATAGAAATAACTTCTTCAAAAAGTGGAACTGCTTTCAAAAACTTACCTTTTAGGTATAGCTTTTCCGCCATTTCATACTTTTTATCATAATCATCTCCTTTTAGTACCTTCTCGTATTGAGAACATGAAACAAAGATTAAGGTGGCGAAAAAATAAAGGAAAATTTGTTTTGTGAATTTCATAAAATCATGGAGTTATCCGTGTGATTGCAAATATAGCATCTATTTAGGGATATTAAATTTGTTTTAACTTTTTTTAACCACACATAAAATTTACAGAACATAAGGGCCATTTAATCCCTTATTTAAATTTCGATTATAAAAATACCTATTAACGAATCCATAGGTCAATCCAGCTAAAATCCAAACAGGAATTTGAATATGAAGTGTATTAAAAGAAATCTCCTCTTTTTATAACATTGGAATTATAAAAATGTTTAACACAAACATTAAAACTCCGAAAAACAATCCATGAAAAAGCGCACTCTTTTTGGTCATTAGCTTTTTATCTTTAATAATTTTTGTTTTAATAAACCAATAATTTCTTTGGGCATTACTTCCTATTTGTTTCACTAATATAGTATTTTTGATTTTAATCGTATTTATGGCACTTATACTAAGCATAGAAACCGCTACAAAAATTTGTTCAATAGCTCTGGGAAGAGATGGAAAAACAATAGACTTTACCGATATTTTGGAAGATGAATACTCTCATTCCGAAAAATTGAATATCTCTATCCTTTCTTTACTTAAAAAAAATAATCTTTCTTTTGATGAAATTGATGCAGTTGCAATTAGTTCTGGACCTGGTTCATATACTGGGCTTAGAATTGGCACATCGTCAGCCAAAGGTTTTTGTTATGGAAGAGACATTCCTCTTATCGGTGTTAATACTCTAGAAGCTCTATGTCACCTTGCTCCTATTGATTCTGGGGTTAAAATCCCATTGATTGATGCCAGAAGAATGGAGGTGTTTGGATCCGTTTTTTCTGAAAATAACAAAAGAGCAAAAGTGGATTTTAATGAAGTGGTTACAGAAAATTCTTTTTCTGACATTGAAGGAGAAAAATATTTGTTTGGCAATGGTGCTAGCAAATTAAAAGAGATTTTGAAACAGGATAATTCAATTCATTTTATCGACAATATATTCTGCTCAGCCCGAGGAATGGTTCAGATTGCTGAAGAGAAATACAACCTCAAAGAGTTTGAAGATGTTGCATATTTTGAACCTAATTATGGCAAAGAGTTTTATACTGTTCCTTCAAAAAAGTGATTACACTTTAGACACAAAACAAACTAGAATTTTTGGGTGATTCAATACCTAAAATGACAACTTTAATACTTCCAATAAAAACATGATAGACTTTAAAAAATATACCCTCGAAAACGGGTTAAGAGTGCTGATTCATAAGGATGCTTCTACTCCAATCGTTACAATTAATACGGTGTTTGATGTAGGTGCAAAAGACGAAGACGAATCTAGAACAGGGTTCGCTCATTTGTTCGAACATTTGATGTTTGGTGGTTCGGTAAATATTCCAGAATTTGATGCTCCTCTGCAAAATGTAGGAGGACAAAACAATGCGTTTACAAGCAACGACATCACCAATTATTACATCACTTTACCTAAACAAAATATAGAAACTGGATTGTGGTTGGAATCAGACAGAATGTTGAGTTTGGCATTCACGCCAGAAAGTTTGGAGGTGCAAAGAAGCGTAGTAATTGAAGAATTTAAGCAACGATATCTCAATCAACCTTATGGAGATGTATGGTTAATTTTGAGGCCATTGGCCTACACGACTCATCCATACAAATGGGCAACAATAGGAAAAGAACTGAGACATATTGAAGATGCTAAAATGGAAGATGTTAGAGCTTTTTTCTTTAAACATTATACGCCACAAAATGCTATTATTTCAATTGCTGGCGATGTAGACTCGGACGAAGTAATAGCATTGATTGAAAAATGGTATGGGGACATTCCTGCCGGAAACAAATACAACAGAAAACTACCCAAAGAACCGAAACAAACCGAAGCAAGATTTTTGGAAGTGAAACGAAATGTTCCTCAAAATGCACTGTATAAAGCATGGCATATTTGCGACAGAATGCACCCCGATTATTATGCCTACGATTTGTTATCTGATATACTGAGCAGAGGGAGTTCTTCGCGACTTTATCAAACATTGGTAAAGGAAAAAGATTTGTTTACTGAAATTGGAGCTTACCAAATGGGAAGTATGGACAATGGACTTTTTATTGTTTCTGGGAAAGTAAAAAAAGGAATAGAAATGGACGAAGCAAACAAAGCAATTGAGCAATGTTTGAGTGAATTGGCCAGTGAGTTGGTGGATGAAAAAGAACTGACTAAAGTTAAAAACAAAGTAGAATCTACTGATACATTTGGACACATAAATGGACTGAATAAAGCAATGAGAATTGGCTACTTTGAATTATTAGGAGATGCCAATTTAGCGAACGATGAAATGAAACATTACGAAAATGTATCGGCAAAAGATCTTCAAAGAATAACCAAAGAATCACTTATTCCGAGTAATTGCTCAACCTTATATTATATCTCAGAAAAAAAAGACTAACATGGAAGTATTGAATAGAAATATAGCGCCAAATTTTAAGGAAATAACTGACATTGGCTTTCAGCTTCCTGAACAAAAAAAACTGTCGAATGGAATTCCAATTTTTGCATATAATCTTGGCTCTCAGGAATTGGTTAAGATAGAATTTGTATTTGAAGCAGGTACAAAACATCAAGAAAAACCATTGGTAGCCAGTTTTACAAATTCAATGTTAAAGGAAGGAACGAATACCAAAAATTCGCTTCAAATTGCCAATGCCATTGATTATTACGGAGCATTTTTAGAAACTGAAATAAACGCAGACTTTGGAACAATTAGCTTATATACACTGAACAAGCATCTGGACAAAGTCCTACCAATTTTAAAGGAAATATTATGCGACTCTATTTTTCCTGAAAAAGAATTTAAGCAGAAATTAAGTATCAAAAAACAAAAATTCATTATCAATCAAGAGAAAGTGGAAACGCTAGCTTCAGTTGAATTTTCGAAATTGATTTATGAGGGAACTCGCTATGCTCAGCACACAGAACTTTTTTCTTTCGATACAATTTCTGTGGATGATTGCATCCAATTTTACAAAAAACATTACAACCTGAACAACGCTACTGTTTTTGTAGCAGGAAAAATTGAGGCGAATTTGCATAGCCAATTAGAAAATCTATTTGGCAAGGAAGATTTGAGTCCAAAAACAGATGATTTTGCTATTGGAAATAGCACTTACAATCCTTCCACCCACTCCATCGAGAAAAAAGACGCTATACAAACTTCATTTCGAATTGGAAAACCAACACTTGGTATTTCACATCCCGATTATACCAAACTAAAAGTGTTGAACACAATTTTTGGAGGGTATTTTGGTTCAAGATTAATGACCAATATTCGTGAAGAAAAAGGCTACACGTATGGAATTGGCTCTGCTTTGATAAGCAGAATGGATGCTTCTACTTTTATTATTTACACCGAGGTAGGTTCGGATGTTACCCAATTGGCTTTGGATGAAATAAGAAAAGAAATAAAAACTTTACAGCAAGTTCCAGTTTCGGCAGAGGAATTGAAAAAAGTAAAAAACTACATGCTAGGATCATTACTCCAAAATACAGACGGAGCTTTTGATATGCTCGAGCGTTTTAAAACTATTCATTTTCATAATCTACCGAAAAATCATTACGAACAATATATGAAAGAAATAAACGATACAACATCGGATGATATTCTTAAATTAGCTCAAACCTTCTTCCATGACCTAACAATTGTGGCTGCAGGAAGTAAAAAAGTCAATTAACAATGATAAAAAAAATAATTCTTCTACTCTCTCTCTCTTTACCCTTGTTTGTTTTGTCTCAAAAAGGAATGACAACTTTTGGTTTGCAATACAAACCATTGATTCCAATATCTGTGCTCAATGTAGAGGATTTAGTATTGCAAGAAGAAGGATACAATGTAGTTGTTTCTCCCTTGTTGGGTCATAATTTTGGCGCAATCATAAGGTGGGGAATTACAAACACTCTGGCAATAGAAACGGGACTGACTTATTCTCGTAGAAATTTTAATCTTATTGCAAATCTTGACGACACTTTGAGTGACGAATCAGATTTTGGATTGGTGACTTATGAAATTCCAATTCAAGGATTATTTTATGTGAGGCTCGGCAAAGAGTGGTACATGAATGCTGCAACTGGTTTTTCTATGAACTTTAGAGCTAGTGATGTGGGGAGTTTTACAGACAATGGCACATTTTCGCACACCACAGCAGTAAAAGGATTGAATTTGGCCTATATCGCAAACGTAGGTTTTGAGTATCGCTCAAAAAAAAGTGGGACATTTTATCTAGGAGCATCACTCGCTACTCCTTTCAGATCGATGGGAGCTGTTGCTATTAGAAGTGAAGATCTTTCGAATCCAAGAGTAATTGAAGGAAAACTAAGTGGCAATTATTTATCAGTTGACCTAAGGTATTTTTTTAATGAAAATAAAAAATCAAAACAATAATGAAACTCCTATTTGCAACCAATAACTCGAACAAACTAAAAGAAGTGCAAGCCAAACTACCGCACTTTGAAATTGTATCTTTGAAAGAATTGGGTGTGACCGAAGATATTCCCGAAACTGGAAATACTTTGGAAGAAAATGCTCTAATCAAAGCGAGGTATTTGTACGAGAAATTTAACTTGAATTGCTTTGCTGACGATACAGGTTTGGAAATAGAGGCTTTGGATAACGAGCCAGGAGTATTTTCGGCAAGGTATGCAGGAGAAGAAAAATCTGCTGAATCGAATATGGCTAAAGTACTCGAGAAACTAGAAGGAAAAACGAACAGAAAAGCAAGATTCAGAACCGCTATCGCATTGATTGCAAATGGAAAAGAAACTGTGATAGAGGGAGTTGTGAATGGCGAAATCTTGACAAAAAAAACGGGAACAGAGGGGTTTGGATACGATCCAATTTTTAAAGCAAATGGATTTGATATTTCGTTTGCGGAAATGGATATGGAAACAAAAAATAGAATTAGCCACCGCGGATTAGCTGTGGATAAATTGGTGGATGCTTTGAAAAATAAATAAAAATTGTGAATAGGATAATTAATCTTTCGGTATTAATTTTTATATTGACTTTAGTGGCTTGTAAAAATAAAATCAGTTCGGAAATAGAAAATTCTAATGCTGAGAACAATTTATACTTTCATCGCAACTACTATTGTTTTGATTTTGTAAAAAAATGTGAATTAGAAGTCTTACAAATTAAGAATTCAGACACTTTGATATATGTGAATCACAGTCAATCTCATGGCAGGTATGAAGAAGTACAGGGAATTCTTTCACGCATTAATGATTCGATTTTTCATGTCAAACCATTCAAATTTATTCAACAAAGTGGTAATAAAAGTAAACCTTTTGAAATTAATCAGGACTCTCTCTATTTTTATTGTGACAGTTTTCTTATTGGAACTAACTTAACAATTGAATATTCAAATAAAATTATTGATGAATTTGAAATAAAATCAACACGAAATGTATATCACACGAGGCCGGATCAATTTAAATCTAAAAAAGACAGACTATACTTTACTTTAAACTACCAAAATCCAATTGTAGACGAATTGGTAGAGATTTCGTCACTATATAGTAGTCCAAAATACAATGTTATATTTGAAGAAGTTCAAAATTCAAAAGGATTTTATATTGTCTTAACTAATAAAAAAGTTTTTACACTCAACTCTGCCACTCAAGATCGTCATAATTTAGGTGTGAAATTTAATCTTTTAAAAATGGAGAACGATTTTAAATTTAAAAATGGAAGGGAATTGTATGAGTAATAAACTTTACCATGAACTATTGTTTCTTCTTAGATCAAGCTAAAAAGAAAACAAAGAATCGAACAGAAGAAAAGTAAAACACTAGATTCCAAAACATACTTCGATTAAACTCCGCACAAGAGTTTGGAATGACAGGATGAAAAGTGAAAGAAGTAAACAAAGAATTCCCTAAATTTGAATTATGAACCAATTCAACAAAATTACCGCCACTCACACTGCTCATTTTCAAGAAATACTTGGAGCTGAAAATGTATTTATAGAGACAGACCATCTGAAAGAATTTGGACATGATGAAACTGAAGACCTTGTTTTTCCACCTGAAATTGCTGTAACACCAAGAAACACAAAACAAGTAAGCCAAGTAATGAAATATTGTTTTGACGAACACATTCCTGTTACACCTATCGGATCTCAAACTGGATTGAGCGGAGGAGCACTGAGTGTATTTGGAGGCGTTGGGCTAAGCATGAAAAAAATGAATTCTGTATTGAATTTAGACGAAAAAAACCTTCAGATTACGGTTGAACCAGGTTTAATAACTGAAGAACTACAAAACGCGGCTGCGGAGAAAGGATTGTTTTATGCGCCAGATCCATCTAGTAAAGGAAGTTGTAGTATTGGTGGCAATTTAGCCGAAAATGCTGGAGGACCACGTGCAGTGAAATACGGAGTTACCAAAGATTGGGTTCTTAATTTGGAAGTAGTTCTGCCCAATGGAGAAATCATTTGGACAGGAGCCAATACTTTAAAAAACTCAACAGGCTACAACCTTACCCAACTCATTGTAGGAAGTGAAGGAACTCTGGGAATTATTACAAAAGCTGTTTTAAAACTTATTCCTGCCGTGCCCAATAATGTTTCCATGCTGGCACAGTTTGATAGTTCAGTGAAAGCCTGCGAAGCTGTTTCTGCTATTTTTAGAGCTGGAATTACACCTTCGGCCATGGAGTTTATGGAAAGAGATGCATTGGACTGGATCATGAAATTTGATGAATCTACTGCTATTAAGATTGAAGAAAGCACGCAAGCTCACTTATTGATAGAAATTGACGGAACCGATATGGATTCCATTTATCAGGAATGTGAAAAAGTTGCAGAAGTTCTAGAACAATATGAATGTGGCGAAATATTATTGGCAGATAACCAAGCCCAAAAAGATGAAATTTGGAGAATGCGAAGAAGAATTGGCGAAGCTGTAAAATCTAATTCCATTTACAAAGAAGAAGACACCGTTGTTCCCCGATTTGAACTACCTGCTCTGCTTAGTGGAGTAAAAAAAATTGGAGAGGATTATGGGTTTCATTCCGTTTGTTATGGACATGCTGGCGATGGAAACCTGCATATAAATATCATAAAAGGTGAACTTACCGACAAAGAATGGAATAATGAATTGCCAAAAGCTATTCGAGAAATTTTTGAACTCACCGTTTCATTGGGCGGAACACTTTCTGGTGAGCATGGAATTGGTTATGTTCAGAAAAACTACATGAACATTGCCTTTAGCGAAGTAGAACTGAGAATATTAAAAAGTATAAAAAATGTGTTTGACCCAACTGGAATTATGAATCCAGGAAAACTATTCGCTAAGGATTAAAATAAAAAACTCCCAACTTTCGCAGGGAGTTTTTTCTCTAGTGTTTTTTGAGAGACTAGAATATTTAGTAAGCAGATTCTTTACTAAATTCTTTTGTAAGCAAGTAATAAAACATTGCTCTGTATTTGTTTTTGTTGGAAGACCCAAAAGTCTCCACAACTTTACCAATCCCTTTATCCAAGTCTGCGCTGTCTTTTAATCCCAATTTCTTAATCAGAAAATTGTTCTTTACGGTTGCTAATTCAGATGAATCTGAAGTTGCAACTGTTGCCGCATCTTTGTTATAAATAGACGGTCCACATCCTTTTGCTACTTTAGTTAGTAACTCGTCATCAAAACTTACGTTCAACTTCTTGAATTCCGCTCTGTATGTGTTCATACACTCATCAAATTTACTCATTGTTATTTATTTTAGATAGTTTAATAATTAATTATTACTTCTAATCTACTACATTTTTTTGATATTCTTTTAGTATCCATGCATTTTTTTTTGTATTCAACCGTTTATTAACCATTTCGAAACTAAAACAAATTATTGTAATATAATTATCAGTAGCTTTGCAACCGAAAGCAAGATTTTCTATCGCTGCGAATTTATTTCGGAGAGGAAAGTCCGGGCATCGAAGAGCAACATACTTCCTAACGGGAAGGGTTTCGATAAATCTTATCGAGATACAGCGAGTGCCGCAGAAAATAACCGCCCCAAGCTAGTCGAAGGGTAAGGGTGAAAACGTGAGGTAAGAGCTCACGGGATACATTGGCGACAATGGATTTGGGTAAACCTTATGTGATGAAAAACCAAATAAACCAGAGCTTGAGAGCGGCTCGCTCGATTCTGGAGGGTAGGTTGTTAGAGACTGCAAGTGATTGCAGTTCTGGATAAATGATAGACGTTTCCGATTTTATTATCGGAATAAACAGAACCCGGCTTACAAATCTTGCTTTTTTTTTAAATTCTCAAAATTGAAAACTTACAAATCAATTTTATAGCTTCTACTCCTACTTTACTTGGGATGAGAAGCCTATTTCTTCAATAAATAAACTCCAACACTACAATCCAAACACTTTTTATTCACACAATAATTATTGTGACATTGAATAAGAGCTTGAGATTCGGCTGCACTCTTTATTGTCAATTCCCCTTCAAACAAACGAGTTATTTTGTTGTTTTCGGCAGCCACTCCTTCCATCAACTCTATGGCCCTTTCTTTGTATTCTTGTTCGTCTTTATAGGTTCCGTAACAGTACAAAAATGGTGCTATTGTATTGATAACAATAGAGTCAATCAAAGATTCTCCTATTGATTTAGATTTTGATTTACTTTCCTTTTCAAAAGTGTAATGCGTGAGCCAAAATCCCGATTGGATAGAAACGGTAAGTTTTTTTCTCATTTCTTGAATGGTGTTCTTTTCCAAAATCAAAGAATGAAACAAGTTTTTATTCTCGTTAACAAGCCTAGCCAACTGAGCAAGACGCAGCGTGGGAAAATTGGAAGGGCGAAGTTTAGAGAATTTCCACATCACTTTATTCATAGGAATTAACTCATATTTTGCTTTCAGAAATGAGTATTCCTTTTTTATTTGATTTCCATATTCATGATCAAAAGGTAAGTCTTCCAAAAATCCGGCTTGTCCAAAAAGATAACTTTCTGTGGCTTTCAAATTATCTCCAAATTTCGAAAAAAACTTCACATCAATCTGTTTCGCAAGCTGTTCCATGGCCAAGCTATTTACTTTCATTCCCATTGCCTTTGCCACAAACTGAAAAAACACTTGCTCCCAATTGCTTTGGCTGTTTTCCAATTCTTGTTTTATCACCTCCGATTTTTCTAACAGACGCTCAGAAAGCATTTGGTCCATAGCCGAGGCAACAATTATATTTGGCACGCTTTGCAAAGAATTGATACAAGGAATAGACGAAAATATGAATCGTTGGTAATCTTCAAACTGCGACAAATCAATTCTGTTTTTCAATTCCAAAGTTGGGATTTTTCCTCCTTTGGTAGTTGTGATTTCGGTATCGCACTCCCACACAACATGCAACACCACAGAATCGTAAGCCGTATCGAATTGATGATTGTGCTGATTCCAATGACTTGCTCGGATATGGATTTCAATGTTTCCAGCCCATAGCGTTTCCCTAATTTTTATTTTTCCCTGCGAGAAATCTGGACCCGAATCGTGATTGTGAAATCCAAAACTCAAAATCTCTAGAGGCTCTCCTTCGGTTGTTACCAAATTTTGTTGAGAGAATAGCTTATACTTCCAAATGTAATGTAGATAGTCTTCGGTCATTCTTAAATTTAGGGAAAATTAGGCACAAAAAAAAGTCCCACCGAAGCAGGACTAATTTACTTTGAAAATAATTTGCCCCTAACTCTTTTTTACAAACTGAGTTAATATCACAATCCGTTGCCCATTTACTTTGCCTTCAATGTGCTCTGGGTTGTCGTTTACCAAATTCACATTACGCACTGCAGTTCCTCTTTTTGCGGTAAATCCAGCTCCTTTCACATCCAAATCTTTGATAAGCACCACCGTATCGCCCTGGCTAATAACTACTCCGTTGCTGTCCCTGTGTTTCACATCCATCCCTTCAATTCCCTCTCCTGTGGCTTTTGCCCATTTCAAAATATCATCTTCAAGGTACATCATATCCAGTAAATTCTGGGTCCAAGAAGTATTTAGTCTAGTAAGCATTCTCCACGAAATTACTTTTACGGCATCAATTTCACTCCACATGCTATCATTCAGGCATCTCCAGTGATTTTCTTCCATCACATCTGGGTTGTCTATTTGCTCATAACAAGTTTCACATGCGTGAATCGCCTTGTTTGCAGTTCTAATCTCGATAGGTGGAATGTCATACACTTTTAATCCGTTTGTGTCTCCACACATTTCGCATTTTCCTCCGCTTCTTTCCTGAATTTCTTGTTCTAAGCTCATTGATTTATTTTTTTAACTATTATTTCTGAATTTCCAAACTACCAGCACAGCTCCAAGCACAAGAAAACCAAACATAAACAATTGGTTGTAATCGTATGGATTCTCTTCTTCCACATTGGGCTGTAACTCACTATCCTGAATCACTTCAACTTCTTTTTCTAATGAATCTTGTGCTATTTCCCATACAACCGTATCCACAGAAGTAGAATCATAAGCCCAAAAGGATTGAAACGAAAACAATAGAATAAGAAGGAGGAAAATTGAAACATTCTTCATCTTAAAAAGCATTTATTTGATTCATTAAATCGAGAGAACTATCTGCCACAATTAATTCC
>JAHEIE010000100.1 GCA_024639505.1 Crocinitomicaceae bacterium | reverse complement strand
AAATTCCGTGCTCAACCATTATTTGTTCTATTGCCTTTTTCATATTTCAAAAAAAGCCACCTCAAAGTGAGATGGCTTTTATCAATTTCTGTTTCTCTTTTTATTTTCTTGCAATTGCCACCGAAGCTTTGATATCCACCTCGCTCCAAGTTTTGCTCACTCCATCTTTTCCTTTATGCAAATCGTAGCACGCTACATTCAAAGAATCCATCGCTTCTTGTCCGTTCCAATTCAGTACATCCATTGTAGCAGATATAAAAATCGAATCATTTGCAACTGTATATTCGTAAGGCAATTTTGTAGAAGTTCCGTTCATTTCCAAATCCAAATTACCAGTTCCTTCCTCACCTTGGTGAAAAGTTCCTTTGATAAATTCGGTATTGTCCATTACTCCAAAAAACAAATTAACCAATTTCCAGTCTCTGTCTTTGTTACCTGTAAATAAACTAGATACAGGAACAGAAAACGACACTCCATCCAAAGCTCCATCTTTTGACTCGGACAATTGATATTCATTCACATTGATCTTTCCGAACTCACCTCCAACACCCACTTTATCGGTTGTTTTGTAAGCTACCCATTTCAAACTCACTGTTTCTGTATCTATTTGGTACATTGTATCTTCAGGAGTGGTTGTTGTTTCCGCTTCTTTTGTTTGTCCGCAAGAAAACAATGATAATGCGGCAATCGTCAATCCTATTGTTGCTATTCTCATTTTCATGTTGTTTTTATTATAGGTTATTCAAATTCTATTAACACTGCATTTTTATCTACAGTTTGAGATTTCTCAGTTTTTATTGTTTTAATAACACCATCAATTGGTGATTTCAATACATTTTCCATTTTCATTGCTTCCAATATCAAAACAGAATCTCCAGCTTTCACTTCTTGTCCTTTTTCTACCTGAATAGAAACAACCAATCCAGGCATCGGAGCTTTAATCTCCTTTATCACCTTAGTTGTCATATTACTCATTCCCAAATCTTTAAGCAACAAGTCATATTTATCCTTCAAGCTCACTTGGTAAGATTTGTTATTTACTTTTATGGTCGCTAGTTTTTTCTCCTCATCAAAACTTACTGTTTCTATTGAGTAGGAAACATTATTTATAATGGCGTGCTTCTTGTTGGATGAAACAGAAATCACATCCAACGTCTTGTTTTCGGAATTTAATACTACCTCTGATTCAGATATTACCTCTAGATCAAATTCTTTTTGATTTATTGTTGCTTTAATCACTCGTCATAAATTTTAGTAAAGATAGGTAAATTCTATTAAAATATGTGTTAATTTGAGTCCCGAAACATTATCAAAAACACTACGAAACACGTTTTTTATCACTCTAAATTTTAATCCTATTTCTTTTGAATTCCTTTTCTAAATACTTGTTTTTCTTTGCCCTAGGACTTTTTAGCTTTTCGAGCAAAAGTTACAGCCAACAAGTATCAGAGGATATTCTAAACGAATATTTATGGAAAAATTGTTTTGAAACTAACACCCTAAAATCATCTAAAACCAAAACAATTAGACAAACCTATTTTAGTAAAAAACCTTTGAAACCAATTATCAAATCTGATTACAAGCAGAAGTTTTGGGAAATAAACCCCGAAGGTGCAGTTACGCTACAAATGAAAACCATTGCGCTGAATGATACTATTATTGATACAACTGTTTCGTGGTTCTTTTACAACAAAAACAAATTGTCTACCATCAAAAAAACTGGAATTGGAGGAATTACAGTCAAATCGATTACCTATAAAAATAATATCCCAGTGTACTATTCGTATGGAAAATCGATAAACAACAGTAAGAAAAAAACAATACTTGATTTGATTTCCTACACCGAAGGTCGAAAAGAGTTTATTGAAACTATATCAATTGGAAAAACCAATACCTTAGAAAAATATAAAAGTAGCGACAGCATAGTTTTTAAGACTATTTACACTGAAAAAACGGACAGCAACACAACAAAAACTTCTACTCAGTTCCCATTAAACTCAAAAGAAGATTTTACCGTTACGGAAGAAAAAAACAATCTAAACTTTCATACAATTTGTTATTACTCCAAGTATTCTGACTCAATCTGTTATATTATTCATTGGGATGAAAAAGGAAAAATAGACGAATACGAAACTTTCAACTCGAGCATGAATAAAAAAACTCATTTGACCGAATTAATTTATGACGAAAAGAATGAATTGTTAAAGGCAATTGTCACAAAAAACCTTGAAGACGAAACAATAGAAATAATTAAATTCCATTACACATATTATGACTGATTCTACCATAGAAATAATTGGCTACATCGCAATGGCATTAATCGCTATTTCATTTTTGATGAAAGAAATTCGATTGTTACGAATATTTAATCTTTTGGGAGCTTTTACTTTTATTGTATACGGAGTTTTATTAGATCAAGCGCCTATATACTTGCTCAATTCCTTCATACTATTGGTTCACGTATACTATTTACTAAAGCCAAAAACAGAAAAAAAATAAATTTGGCACACTGTTTGTTTTGTTCTTGTTGAATTTAAAAATTTAACACAATGAAACGTACTGCCCCTACTTTTAAAATTATAAGTCTAGCTTTTGTAAGCTTGTTTTTTTCTACTCAAACTTTTGCAAAATCAACAGAAAATCCTGTTACAAGAAAAGCTTCGAGCGCTATAAAATATAGGACTATCAATCACCAAGCTTTTAAAGTTGGAGAAAGACTCACTTACCGATTACACTACGGTTTTATTGACGCTGGTGAGGCGGTAATGGAAGTAAAAAGCACCAATAAAAAAGTAAAAGGAAGAAATTTACTTCACGTTGTGGGAACAGGAAGAACTTTAGGTTCGTTCAATTGGATGTTCAAAGTAAACGACCGTTACGAAAGCTACATTGATTCTGAAGGAGTTTTTCCTTGGATGTTCATCCGAAGAGTTGATGAAGGTGGATTTAAAATTAACCAAGATTACATTTTTAAACAAAACGAAAACAAGGTAAAAACACAAGACAAAGAAGAGTTTAAAGTAACCGAAGGAATACAAGATATGCTTTCCTCATTTTATTACGCTCGAACAATAGACTTTAAACATGCCAAGGTAGGACAAGAATTTGCGATGGATATGTTTTTGGATAACGAAATATTCCCTTTTAAAATAAAATACATGGGCACAGAAGTTATCAAAACAAGAAAAGGAAAATTTGACTGTATCATTCTAAGACCTTTGATGATGAAAGGAAGAGTATGGGAAACGGAAGAAAGCATGACGATTTGGGTAACCAATGACAACAACAAAATACCTGTATTGATGAAAACAAAAATAGCTGTGGGATCGGTAAAAGCAACATTAACCGATTGGGAAGGAACAGTAACACCCATAGAGAAAGAATAATAAAGAATTAAAATAGGGCAAGAGAGCCGGGTCAGAAGTATAGTATGACTCGGTTTTTCTATTTAAAAAATAGGGTTGATAAAATCTTAAGAAAAAGAGTTAACTCCTAAAATAATTTGTTTATTTTTGAGCAAAAGAACGAAACAATGAACCTACCAGAAAATTTAAAATTTACAAAAGATCACGAATGGGTGTTGATAGAAGGAAACACTGCAACAGTTGGAATTACTGATTTTGCCCAAGGAGAGCTAGGAGAAATCGTGTATGTAGAAATCGAAACTGAAGGAGAAACTTTGGAAAGAGAAGAAGTATTTGGTACAATTGAAGCAGTAAAAACAGTATCAGATTTGTTCATGCCTTTATCAGGAGAAATTACTGAATTCAATACAAAATTAGAGGAAAACCCAGAGGCAGTTAATGAAAATCCATACGAGGACGGATGGATGATTAAAATGACAATTTCTAACGAAGAAGAAATTGCTGATTTGTTGGATGCCGAGGCTTACAAAGCTTTAGTTGGATAAACAGAATTGTATAAAAATTAGTAAAATTCACAGTGTGTTAATACGAAATAAGGAATTATTACGTATTTTCATGGTGTAATAATTACAATATGGAAATAAAAAAGACAGAAGAAGCGAGTATCGAAAAAAAGAAAATATCTCTTTTCCTTTTGGGATTGATGATTGCATCTATTTTCGTTTTACTTGGATTCGAATTGAGGTCTGCATTGAATAGCAAACTTGAGCCATTGGCCGAAAAAGCCGGGATGGACGATGAAATAATAGAAGAAGTGGTGATGCAAGAAAATACACCACCACCGCCGCCACCAC
>JAHEIE010000088.1 GCA_024639505.1 Crocinitomicaceae bacterium | reverse complement strand
GCCAAGAACTGGCAATAGAAGAAGATAAAATAAAAAAGGTTCGAACTTAAATGTTCGAACCTTTTTTCCTTTCTATGTATGCATCCAACACATCTCCAATGGAGGGAAATGTATTGGCATATACTTTTTCAAATTTATCAACTCCCATCCACTTCACCTTGGTAATATCTTCCTCCAATTGAGGAACCAACTCTTCTTCCCCTTCGTAATCCATGATAAACCAATAGGATTTTTTAAGGCATTCTTTCCCTTTGTTTTTAAACTTATGAAACGTAGTGATTAACTCCTCTCTTATTTTGGGGCTTGTAATTCCGCACTCTTCTTCCACTTCACGAATCGCTCCGGCTTTTACTTTTTCATGTTTCTCGAGCTTTCCTTTTGGTAAATCCCATTTTCCCCTTCTGAAAATAAATAAAATTTCCTGATTTTTATTCACTACAATACCTCCTCCTGCTTCTACTATTCTGTATCGTTTCTTCAAGATTTTGTTCATCAATCTTTCTGTCAAAAAATTGACTACCATCTCCTTTTCTCCTTTTTTATTAGAAACAAGTTCATCGAAATCTTCGTAGGAAAAACAAGTGATAAAAGGAAGTTCCTTTTTTACAAAAGATTTTTTAAGGTTAAAACCTATCCAAAATACCCTTTCATTGATAAAAACTTTATACATTTGCGCTCGATTATGATTTTAGACAAAAATACAGCCTCAAAGGTAGCAGAATATTTGTTACAAATAAAAGCAGTGAAGCTTAATGTAGAAGAACCATTTACTTGGGCTTCTGGAATTAAGTCTCCTATTTATTGTGACAACAGAACAATATTGTCGTACCCAGTGGTACGAACTTACATTCGTCAAAAATTGGCAGAACTAACTGTAGAAGCTTACGGCAAGCCAGATATTATTGCTGGAGTAGCTACTGGCGGAATTGCTCATGGTGCATTAGTTGCTCAGGAACTAGATATGCCATTTGCCTATGTTCGATCAGCTGCAAAAGGTCATGGATTACAAAACATGATTGAAGGTGTGATGGAAAAAGGGAGAACTGTTGTTCTTATTGAAGACTTAATTTCTACTGGAGGAAGTTCTATTCAAGCAGTAAATGCTGTGAAAGAAAACGGAAACCAAGTAAAAGGAGTTGTCTCTATCATGGATTATGGATTCCAAAAAGCTGAAGACAATTTTAAAGATGTGTGCAGCTATTACTCTTTGTGTAATTTTGATGTATTAATTGAAACTGCGCTCGAAAAGCAGTTTATCACAAAAGAAAATTACGACTCGTTGCTAAAATGGAAAGCAACAGTATAAAGTTATTAACGAGATTTTATTTCGGTTAAAAACATCTTGAATTTTTCATTCTCAAGATTAGATTAAATACTTATTTTTGAAGCGTCAGAAGAAACTCCGGCGCTTTTTTTATTTCTATCAACCCGATCAAACACAATTAACATGGCTAATACGCTTACTTCAACCCACTACAATTTTCCCGGACAAACGGCTATTTATAAAGGAAAAGTAAGAGATGTTTACAACATCAATAACGAAAAAATTATTTTAATTGCATCGGATAGAATTTCAGCTTTTGACGCTGTGTTGCCAAAAGGAATTCCTTACAAAGGACAAATCCTAACAGCTATAGCTACCAAGTTTTTGAACGAAACAAAAGATATTGTGCCAAATTGGCTAGAAGCTACTCCAGATCCCAATGCTGCTATTGGTTTATTTTGCGAACCCTTCAAGGTAGAAATGGTGATCAGAGGTTATTTGGCAGGACATGCCTGGAGAGAGTACAAAGCAGGAAAAAGATTGATTTGTGGTGTAGAAATGCCTGACGGAATGAAACAAAATGACAAATTCCCTACACCATTAATTACTCCAGCTACCAAAGCCGATGACGGAGATCATGACGAAGACATTTCAAAAGAAGATATAATTGCCAAAGGAATTGTGAGCAAAGAAGATTACGAGAAATTGGAAACGTACACCAGGGCTTTGTTTTCTAGAGGAACTGAAATTGCAGCGAAACAAGATCTTATTTTGGTTGATACCAAGTATGAATTTGGTAAAAAAGACGGTGTAATTTATCTTATAGACGAAATTCACACTCCTGATTCTTCTCGTTATTTTTATGCTGAAGGATACGAAGAAAGACAAAGTAAAAACGAAGACCAGAAACAACTCTCTAAAGAATTTGTGAGAGAATGGTTGATAGAAAACGGATTTCAAGGATTGGAAGGGCAATCTATTCCGGCTATTCCAGATGAATTCGTAAAAACAGTTACTGAAAGATACACAGAATTGTACGAAAAAATTACTGGAGAAACATTTGTAAAAGCCGATGTTACCAATATCGAACAAAGAATTGAAAATAATGTAAATCAGTATTTGAGGTAGAAAACAATTGTAACTTTTGTTACTCCCGAAAATCTTAATAAAGTTTATTTTTGACAAAACTTTACTTTATGAAATCTAAACTTTCTATTCTATTTATCCTCCTTTTCGCTTTTTCGAGTTTTTCTCAAGAAGCAGAATTTCAGGTTCAACTAACTCCCGTTTCAGTTCCATCTTTAGGCGGAATTCAATCCTTTGCCTTTGCTCAGCACAATGGAAAATGGCTTTTGCTTGGCGGAAGATTAGATGGGTTACACCAGCGACAACCCTTTGCTAGTTTTGATATCGCAGGACATAACAATCAACTTATAGTTGTAGACCCTGTTACAAAACAAACTTGGAGTAAATCTATTTCAAGCTTACCGGCAGCAATTCAAGATCAGGTAAAATCGACCAATGCAGAGTTTTTTCAGGAAGGAAATTATCTGTATGTGATAGGTGGATATGGATACAGCGCTTCAGTTTCGGATCACACCACTTTTGATAAGCTTACAGCTATTGATGTGCCAGCAACGATTTCAGCTGTGATCAACAACACAGCGATCACCTCATTATTTCGTCAAATTTCAGATCCAAAATTTCAGGTAACTGGTGGAAGATTAGAAAAAATATATGATACTTATTATTTGGTTGGCGGGCAAAAATTCATAGGAAGATATAACCCGATGGGACCCACTCATGGCCCTGGTTTTTTTCAAGAATACACCAATGAGATTAGGAAATTTAAAATCAACGACAATGGAAGTTCCTTATCTGTTACTCATAAAGGAGTATGGCGCGACACAAACAATTTGCACCGAAGAGATTACAATGTTACTCCCCAAATTATGCCAAATGGCAAAGAAGGACTAACTGCTTTTTCAGGAGTTTTTCAGAAAAACGCAGACTTACCTTTCCTAAATTGTGTAAATATTGATAGCAATGGTTATGCAGTAAACAATTCTTTTAGTCAATATTACAATCATTACCACTGCGCCAATATCCCAATGTATTCTGAATATTACTCTGAAATGAGCACTGTGTTTTTTGGAGGAATTGCACAGTATTACGACAACTCAGGAGTATTGACTCAGGACAACAATGTTCCATTTGTGAATACAATAGCCCGAGTGACGAGAGATATTGGAGGAAATATGGCCGAATATAAATTACCCGTTACGATGCCAGCTTTACTTGGAGCAGGTTCAGAATTTATTCCACTTACTACAATTGCGAGGTACCACAATGGCGTAATAAAACTGGATAGTTTAAATTCGGACACCACCCTTGTTGGTTATATTTTTGGAGGAATAAGCAGTTCAGCCCCCAATATTTTCTTCTCGAATACAGGAACACAAAGTTCTGCAAGCAACCAACTTTTTGAAGTTCGCATAGTTAAAGGAAATACCTACGGAACACCCGAATTAAATGAACAAAGCACAGGTTCTTTAAAGCTGCTTGTTTATCCAAACCCTAACAATGGGGTATTCAAAATGAGCTATACTTTGAGTAAAACAACTGATGTTTCTGTCCGTATTTTTTCTTCGGAAGGAAAATTAATATCACAAAGCACATTGAGTAATTTGTCCGCTGGAAAGCACGATTTCTCGAAAGAAATTGAACAAATAGTTGACTCGGGAATTTATCTTGTACAAATAAAAACGGACTACGAAACTGCCACTCAACGCATTATTTTGACTCGATAGAGTCGCCAAAAAACATGGCATGAAAATTCGCCAAATACAATTTAGTTTTGGCTCTTGTAAACGCTGTGTAAAGCCATCTTAAGTATTCAGGATTCACCATTTCTTTGGTCAAATATCCTTGATCTATAAATACTGTATCCCACTGACCACCCTGAGATTTGTGGCATGTGACAGCATAAGAAAACTTAACTTGCAAGGCATTAAAATAAGGGTCTTTCAATATTTTCTCCATGCGATCACGCTTGCCAGGAAACTCATCGATGTATTCTTTTT
>JAHEIE010000082.1 GCA_024639505.1 Crocinitomicaceae bacterium | reverse complement strand
TCAATTCCCATTTTAATTAATTCTCTTTGAACTACTTCAACTCGTTTCTTCGAAAGTTCTTTGTTGTAATTTTCATTACCTTCTGTTGAAGAATAACCTTGAATCAAAAGCACACTTCTATCATACTGATTCATGATAGTTCGAACTATGTAAAGTGTATTCCAAACTTTTTCTCCGATGAGTTTAAAGCTATTCGATTGAAAATTAATCATTGGAATAACAATATTGACATTATTACTAAAAATTTCATGATTAGGATGAATTAATGAATCGGAATGAACCTTTGAGGGGTATGTATTATGAAAATCAACTGTATCCTTTTTTATTATTCGTTTGGGAGATTCTTTATGATTAATAGGGATTTCTGAGGAAACTGAGATACTGTCTAAAGTAGAGAATCCTAAATTTATTGAATCTAACTTAGGCAAGTTAATTTTTGAAATCTTTGCACGAGGAATTTCTTTTTCAACTGCGATGGTATCCGTTTTTAAATTGGAAGTTTGTCTCGTATGAATTGGTATAACATGGTTAACAATAAGACTGTCAGATGGTTTAATTTCGTTTAACGGGGTATCAATTTTTTTATGATGTAAAATCTCAGGTTTAATAATACCATTATCATCTTCCCTCTTTTCGATTAAGTTGCTATCCCGATCAGGACAACCTTTAAACTTCTTTAATCCAAAAACATTGGGGCATTGATCATATTTATCTATCACGGAATCCTTATCCTTGTCCGATGATGAGAAGGTTAAAGATATCCCCACTACGCTATGAAGAATATCTGTATCATAAGGAGAAAATGTTTTACGAAACGTTGTTTCAGCATAAAAACCATAATTTTTGCCAATTTTATATGAAACACCAACTCCTCCAAATAAACTTCGCTTTCCATTATTTAAAACATCTATTGAACCGCTATTTGAATCGTCAAATATTATATGTCCTCCTCCTAGCTTTAAATATGGATTTAATGATTTAGTTGGTAAAAAATGGTATTGAAGAATTGCTGAAATTGACTGTAATTCAATTGAAGATGAAGTATTATTTAAAGAAATTATATTTGAAGAAAACTCTCCTCCCAAAGAAAATCCATTTCTTAATTTTCTCAAACCGATCAATGTGAACCCATTAAAGTCGTTATTAAAGTCATCTTTGGAATAAATGACTCCACTATTTAACGGGACAGGGAAGTCATTGTTAAATATAATTGTACTGAATCCCCCTGAAAAAATCCAACTTTTTTCATGTTTCTGAGCAAATGAAAAGTAAGCGAAAAACAAAAAAATTAGGCATATATAAAGTTTAAATGTCTTTAACATAATTTACTATGATTAATATAAAACACATTTCTGAATCGTAGTTAAGGGGCATACCTCAATAAAGAACAGAGGTTGTATTTTTACTTCAGCAATATAAGAATTAATTTTGATACTCAATTTTACTAAAATCTAAAGAATCAGATTTAAGATAATCTAAGGATACAAGCCTTTTTTATTTGTACTTTTGTAATGGGAATTTATTTAAGAAATAAAATAAAAAATGGCTCAAGAATTACAAACAACTTCAAATTTGGTTCATACACAAGTCCCTTCACGAGAGAAATTAATAGCGGACATAAAGCGTTTAAAAAAAGAGAAGAATGCTGTTATTTTAGCACATTATTACCAAGAAGAAGCTATCCAGAGCATCGCTGACTATTTAGGTGATAGTCTATACTTAGCAAAAAAAGCTGCCGAAATCGATGCAGAAATAATTGTTTTTGCTGGTGTTCATTTTATGGCAGAAACAGCTAAAATAATCAATCCAAGTAAAAAGGTAGTGCTGCCAGATTTAAAGGCTGGTTGTTCATTAGCAGATTCATGCCCACCAAATGATTTCGCACAATTTAAAAAACAATATCCTGAAGCAATTGTGGTTACCTACATAAATTGTTCAGCAGAAATTAAGGCGTTGAGTGATGTTGTTTGTACATCGAGTAACGCTATTAAAGTGATTGAAAGTATCCCTGAAGACAGACAAATTATTTTTGCACCTGACAAAAATCTTGGTCGATATTTAATTAAACAAACCGGCAGAGATATGATTCTATGGGATGGAGCTTGTATTGTTCATGAAGCGTTTTCATTTGAGAAAATAGTAAAACTAGCAAAAGAATATCCCCAAGCAAAATTTATAGCTCACCCTGAAAGTGAAAGCCAAGTTTTAGATATTGCACACTATATTGGAAGTACATCTGGACTATTAGATTTTGTTCAGAAAGATGAGACAAATACGTTTATTGTTGCAACCGAGGCTGGTATTCTACACGAAATGAAAAAGCGTTGCCCAGGCAAAATATTTATCCCTGCCCCTGTAGATGATGACACATGCGCTTGTAGTGAGTGTGCATTTATGAAACTCAATACTCTTGATAAATTACATCGTTGTTTGTTAAATGAAAGTCCAGAAATTATTCTAGATGAGGCTTTAATTGAATCCGCTAGATTACCTATCGAACGCATGTTAGCTATTCATTAAAAATGCACACAGACGTCCTTGTTATTGGCACTGGAATCTCTGGTTTAACCTACGCGATTAAACTTGCAGAGATTTCTCCTGAAACATCAATATCTCTTATTTGCAAAACTAAATTAGATGATGGCAATACTAGATATGCACAGGGAGGCATTGCTGTAGTTTCAAATTTCAAAAAAGATACTTTTGAAAAGCACATAGAGGACACGTATAATGCAGGTGACCGTTGTGGTGATTTGGAAGTAATTAATTTTGTTGTAAGAGAGGGAAATGAACGCCTAAAGGAACTAATAAATTGGGGAACTCAATTTGATACGAATAGTAACGATGCTCTTGATTTGGGAAAAGAAGGAGGCCATTCCGAAAAGAGAATTGTTCACAGAAAAGATCAATCTGGTGCAGAGATTCAACGTGCATTGATAAATAAGATTAGAGATTTTAAAAACATTAAATATTTCGAGAATCATATTTTAGTAGATTTAATAACAGATCATCACACCAAAACAAATTATAATCGATGTTATGGAGCATATATAATTTCAACTGATGATGAAGAAATAATTAAAATCTCCTCGAAGGTTACTGTTTTATCAACCGGTGGTGCTGGACAATTATATACTTTTACAACAAACCCTATAGTGGCTACAGGAGATGGGTTAGGGGCTGCATATCGAGCGAAGGTTAAACTTGAAAAATTACCTTATGTTCAATTTCATCCCACAGCACTCGTACCAAAAGTTAAAGGCGAAACTTTTTTGATAACCGAGGCAATGAGGGGTGTTGGAGCAAAATTATTAAACCATGAGGGTGAAGCATTTATGCGACACTACCATCCGTCAGCTGATTTAGCTCCAAGAGACATTGTAGCTCGATCAATCATGCAGGAAATAATGAGCAATAATCACAAACACGTTTGGTTAGATGCAACACACCTTGAAGAATCTCACTTTATTTCTCACTTCCCAACTATTTTGGATTCATGTAAACTGGTTGGAATCAACCCACTTAAAGATTTAATACCTGTTGTTCCAGCAGCTCACTATAGTTGTGGCGGTATTCAAGTTGATAAAAATTCAAAAACAAAACTTGATGGTCTTTATGCTATTGGAGAATGTAGTCATACTGGACTTCATGGTGCAAATCGTTTAGCCTCAAATTCTTTGTTGGAGTCAATCGTATTTTCGCACAGAGCTGCAATTCATACTTCACTAGAAATTACTAAAAATAAATTAGATGAGAAATTCTTTTCTATGATTCCGGCATGGGAAGGACAACACTTTTCCTCTAAAGAACAACACCATTTAACAAAAAAATTACGTAAAGAATTACAGGAGACAATGAGTCAATTGGTTGGTATTTTTAAAACAAAAGAAGGGCTAATTGAAGCTCAAAAAAAAATTCTTTCACTATACCATGAAACTGTAGATTTATATAATAATAATAAGATGTCATCCGAATTATGTGAACTAAGGAATATGGTAAGTGTCGCCTACGTATTGGTAAATCAAGCTATTGAACAAAAAGAAAATAAAGGAGTTTTTTACAACCATGAATATGTCAAGTAATTCATTCTATACTGATTATAAAAAAGAAATTAATCACTTCATTTCTCAAGCATTAAGGGAAGATATTGGAGATGCTGATCACACCAGTAACTCATGCTTAGACAACTCTCAGATTAGTAAAGCTCAATTGGTCGTAAAAGAAGGTGGTATAATAGCTGGAATTGAGTTAGCAAAAATTATTTTCAACAATGTTGATGAAAAAATTACTTTCAAAACTAAGTTAAATGATGGTGACTCAATTAAAAAAGGAGACATCGTATTTATAGTTGAAGGACCACAAACCAAGTTACTTTCTACAGAAAGATTAGTTTTAAATTGTATGCAGCGAAT
>JAHEIE010000054.1:7244-22675 GCA_024639505.1 Crocinitomicaceae bacterium | reverse complement strand
GTATCCATGGAGTTTCCACCGTACATGTGATACCAAAAAGACATAAATGGAGTTGAAATTGAAGTTCCCAAGGCAATACAAGGTGACAACATATCAGCCGTCTTTTCGGTGCAAGTTCCTGATGCTTCTAGATACAAATATTTGCCAAATCCAGAAGTATTATCTCCTGAAGGTCCAGTTCCATTTGAGATCGTACTTCCAGAGTTTGTTCGCCAATCAATATCATCTTCAATAAGGTTCTCCATGTTGTAAAATCCATTTCTCAATGTACAATTTACACTTTCACAATCACTAGCTTCTGAACAATTTGTGAACGAATTAAAATTCTCAAAGAAAGGAGCAGTCTGGGTGGAAGTATAATTATAAATAACAGTTGCTGTGTCATTGTTCGAATACAAATCACCTGATATTTCTGTCCATGCCTCAATTATGTATGCTCCTGTTGCACCAAAGTTGTATTGTACAGGAAAAGTATAAGCAGCTGAATTTCCTGTAGTTAAAGAAGTCGAAACAGATCCTGTTTGTATTGCTCCACCATTAACTCGATATTTCACTGGAAAATTAGAAACTGTGGTTGCGCCAAAATTTTCTACTTGGACAGTTATTCCCGATAATCCGCTAACACAGGCACTACTAGTTGGACTTATCAATGCAGAAATACCTCCATCTAGAGGTAAAACACAGTTTAACAGTCCTCCTGAATAAAATTGAGCATCAGCTCTTCTCCCAACATTATTTTGCGAGTTAGATTTTATAGCAGCGACAGAGAACCATTGTCCTAATGTTGGGTCAGTAATTGGTATTTGAAATGAGGTAGCACTTGTTCTACCTACTGAATCCATATACTTGTTTCCTAATACATACACTTCGTATTCGTCTGCTCCTGTAACTGCGCTCCAGCTGACCTCCATAAATGTTGGGCAAACTTGAGTCACAGTTAAGTTAGTAGGAATTCGGATAATAGAAAATGTGTGATCAGATGTATCGCCCAAGCTTCCTCGAATAACTCTTACTAGTGCTTTTCCTGTTGCTACATTCGGAACAGCCCAATCTCTATAAGTAGCAGTACCAGCCGAAGTTCCTATGTTTGTCCAATTTGCACCACTATCAATAGAATAGCTTAAAGAAAAATTGCCGTTTGTTCCATACGAATCCCAAAATAATCTTTCTGTAACTCCTGGAACAAATCCTTCACCGCCATTCGGATTAATCAATTCTACATCATCGTAAATGAATTCGTAAGTAACATAATATTTTTGTGGTCCTTGCGGAACAGATAGTCCGTTTACCTTTAATGAATACGTTCCTGCTACAGGATTATTTATTGAAATCTGTTCAACATTATTCAGAGTATCAATTCCTTTGGTTGCTGGGTTATCTAAAGTAGTTGCGTTTGGAGTTGGGTCCAATATCCAAGGAAGAAATGTAGTAGTTCCAAGTTCTAACTTTGCATCAAGATTATTTACCAAAGCCTTAGTTGCCGAAGTGCTGGCTTCGTAATCATGCCAATAAACCATCACTTTTACTTCGGCCACATTAGCAGGGATTACTATGTTATGTGAATTTGTATTTCCTGTTGTTATCGTGGAATCAAAGTACCTTGTTTGTTCTATCGCTCTAATCGCTCTCAAGGCATTTACTCGTCCAAATCCGTATTTAAAATCTGGGCCAACATTTCCAAAATCATCTGCAGAATTCAAAATAATTGCCTTCATCAAGCCCGATTCTGGTCTTACACCTGATTTAGTTTCGTAAGCGTGATACATCTGTGCTAATACTCCCGATATTCCTGGTGCTGCGGCAGAAGTTCCACTTCCATATGCATAAGTGTTATTAGGGTCTGTGGAGTAATTTCCATTTCCGTGAGCAGCTATGTCTGGTTTTATCCTTCCATCATCTGCAGGACCTCTACTACTAGATGTTGCTAAATTTGTTCCGGTTTCAAGGTTTGCAGTTGCAATTACATTCTTAGCTTGTTTGTGCCCTCCTGTAATATTTCCCCATTGAGTTCCTGCCCCATAACCACAATTGTTATTGTTGGAATTTCCTGCCGAAAATACCTGAATTAATGAAGGGTTTAATCGAATTTCTTGATCCACAGTTCTGGCTAACGATGTATAACCCGCGTTACATCCATTGGAGTAGGAAGAAGAGAAAATCACAGCAGAACTATTCGTGTGTACATTCACTGTATTAGGCAAAGAAGAGGAATATTGTCTTATAATTATATCTGCACCGGTTGCCATTCCTTTCATAGTAGGATCTACATTTCCTGCTCCTCCAACAATCCCTGCTACCATATCTCCGTGACTTCCCAAATCTGCTGTTACACCAGGTTGTGTAATTCTTCCAGTAAAATCAATATGAGGACCAACAATACCATCATCATTCACAGCCACAACAACTCCAGTTCCATCGTACTTTCTTCCTCCGTTGTATCTTGTATTAATTGAAGTAGAACGGTGCATGTTTCTAGATAAATCATGCTCTGGCTTTCCTGGTTCCGGAGTTAAATCAATCATTCTTATTCCTTCGTGGTTAAATAATGAAGTAACGTTATTCTTATTCACCACAACGAGAGTTTTCTTAACGAATTCATTTTTAGATTTCACTCGGGAAATATAAGGTTGTAGTTTTTCAATTTGAGATTCAAAATCAAGATCTTGATAAAAACTTATGTATAAAACAACTTCATCTTCTTCAATCGCCCATTCTGGGTAAGGAGTGCTTAGAGCCATATCCGTAATTCTATCGCTATTCAATATCTCTATCACACTTTGTGCACCAAATTTTTCCAAAGAATTTTTGTCAAAATCTTTCGGAAAGGACACTAAATAAGTATTCATGGGAATGTATTCCTGAAATCGAAGTCCTTGAGCCATCATCGCTTCTTTATTTTCTTGACTCGGAATGGAAGCGAATTGAACAAATCGGTAATATCTACCTTCAATAATTGGACGATTTGTTTTTGAGGAAACAAACGATTCAATGTTTATTGGGTAAAATTGAGTCCCATTTTTCAAATCTACTTTTAAAGTAGAAATCTTGTTTTGAGATAATAACGAACTAGATAACAATATGCTAATACAAGCAAAGTATATTTTTTTCATAATTTTTATTTAAAATATCTGACTAAAATTAAGGTTTAATCAAATGAATAGCAAATTTTAAGATTTCTTAATATTCTGTGAAATTTCATTTGTTTTTATATTTAAATTAATTTTCTTGTTAGTTAACCGTTCCCTGTTTAAATCATTCGCAGAAAATCTAACATATTAGGGTTTGTTTCATTATTTTCGTTCTCAATTTCAAACTTACGTTATGATAGAAACAGATATCTTAATAATTGGAGCAGGTCCTACAGGATTGTTCACTGTTTTTGAAGCAGGATTATTAAAACTAAAATGCCATTTAATTGACTCACTTCCGCAAGCGGGAGGTCAGTGCTCAGAAATATATCCAAAGAAACCAATTTACGATATTCCAGCCTACCCAGAGATTTTGGCAGGCGACCTTACCGATAGATTAATGGAACAAATAAAACCATTTAATCCTGGATTTACTTTGGGCGAATCGGCAGTAGATATAGATAAGCAAGAAGATGGTTCATTCATTGTAACAACAAACAGAGGGACAAAACACAAAGCCCCGATTGTTGCCATTGCAGGAGGTTTAGGTGTTTTTGAACCAAGAAAACCACCGATTGAAAATTTATCAAACTTTGAAGACAAAGGAATTGAGTACATTATTAAAGATCCTGAGTTTTACAGAGGAAAAGATGTTGTGATTTCTGGTGGTGGAGATTCAGCTCTTGATTGGGCCTATTTCTTAGCCAATGGAGTTGCAAAAAGTGTTGCACTTGTTCACAGAAGAAATTCTTTTAGAGGACATTTAGATTCTGTTCAAAAGGTGATGGATATGGCTGAAAATGGTCAGTTGAACCTGATAACTGAGGCAGAGGTGATTGGCGTAAATGGTCCTGATTCATTAAATGAAGTTGTGATTAAGCATAAAACTCAAGGAGAAATAAAATTGCCTACAGATCATTGGATTCCATTGTTTGGTTTATCACCAAAACTTGGACCAATTGCAGAATGGGGACTGAATATTTCAAAGAATTCTATTGAGGTTGATACATTTGATTACAGCACAAATAGAGAAGGGATTTATGCAATTGGAGATGTGAATACTTACCCTGGTAAATTGAAACTTATCTTGTGTGGTTTTCATGAAGCAACTTTGATGGTTCAATCGGCATTTGCAAGAATTCATCCAGATAAAAAGAATGTATTGAAGTATACAACGGTAAACGGAGTAAACGGATTTTAACTAAACTAGAATTGCAATGGAAGATAACATTATAAAAGTTACTGTAATTGATAGGGAAGGAGTGTCTCATGAATTAGAAGCTCCTACTGACATGAATATGAATATGATGGAGGTTTGTAAGTCATACGAATTGCCAGTGGAAGGAACTTGCGGAGGAATGGCGATGTGTGCTTCGTGCCACATGTATGTAGAATCAGATACTATTCTTCCAGAAAAATCTGACGATGAGGAAGATATGCTAGATGAAGCGTTTTTTGTAGATGATGAAAAAAGTAGACTTGGATGTCAGCTTCATATCACATCCGATTTAAATAACTTGATAGTAAAACTTGCACCTGTAGGATAACAGTTTCAGTTATTTTAGTAAGTTTACGAATGACTTTCAAAAAAATAGATAGCCGAATTACTCAAATTGTTTTGAGCGCTTCGGCTTTTTTATTGGTATATGTGGCTTTGTATGCCACAAAACATTATGCCGATTCGGAGTCGGTGAATCATTACTTTATTGTAGAATCTATTTTTACCAATCCCAAAATGGCGTTAGATCATTGGGGAAAACCACTGTTTATTGCTCTTTCTTCTTTATTTTCTTTTTTCGGAGAAAAAGGGGTAATGATCTTTAACGTTTTAATTATGTTAATGTCAGGATATTTTGGAGCGAAATTAGCAAAGAACCTTGGTGCAAAATTTGGTTTTTTTGTACCCATTCTGATATTATTTGCACCTGTTTACTATCCGTTTGCACAGTCTTGTCTTACCGAACCACTATTTGGTTTTGTGGCTGTTTTTTCAGCTTATTTATTTTCTGTCAAAAAGTATAGTTGGGCTACCATTGTCATTTCTTTTATTATTTATTCTCGGTCGGAAGGGATGTTGTTTTTACCAATATATGCAATGGCATTAGGAATAAAAAAACAATGGAAACTCTTGCCATTTTTGTTCACTGGATTTGTTGTCTACGGAATTGTTGGAGTTCTATTGGACAAAGGTTTTTTATGGTATTATTACGACTATCCTTACAGCTCAATAGTTAGTTTTTATGGAACAGGCCCTTTTTGGAATTGGTTCATAAATCACGAATCAATTACTGGACTCCCGTTTTCAGTTCTTATAGCGTTTACATTTTCCACTTTAGTTTTTTGGACGATATTTCATTTCAAAAAATCTTTTCAATCTTCACATTTGGTCTTAATCTATTTGGTGGCTGTTCCTGCCACAATTTATATCTTTGGTCATTCATTTTTGTGGTACAAAGGATGGAGTGCATCTGTTGGTTTACCAAGAATTGTAGGTGGAGTAATTCCGCTTATTGCAGTTTTTTCAGCTGTCGGTTTTAGTGCTTTTATTTCCAAAATACCTCTTGGCATAAAAAGTAAAATCATAGAATTGTTCGCTACCATAATTATTTCGATTTGGATGATTTTGAATACATTTTATGGAAAGTCAAGTGTTATTTTGTCTCAACCGAATGAGATGAATGAATTGATTTTCGAATCGATTGATTGGCTGAATGAGCAAGGATTTCCTCAGGGAAACGAAAATATTGTAGTCTACAAGACTGATTATTTGCTTCATTATGGCGTAAATCCCAAAAAGGAAGAGAAATCATTTTTAAGAACGAATATTCATCGAAGAGAAAACCCTCAAGTCGAACTTAATGCGGGAGATTTAATAGTTTGGGATGGGCAAACAACTCCAAACGAAGGTGGAATTTCATTCATGTCTTTGGATACAAATCAACATTTCGAAAAGTTAATCACGTTCAGGCCGGAAAATGAATTTGTGGTGTTGGGCGGAGGTTACTACTACATCACAATTTTCAGACGAAAATAATTTACAAAGGATCTAGTCCTTTTCTGTTAAAAACTAAAAAGTTGAAATTGAATAAAAACGACCATTTTTCTTGTCGGTGGTCCATGCAGTTGGCAGTAAAACTAACTGGCCCCAAAGGACTGTTAAAAACCAAAATACTGGAAACAATATAATTTCTTCTTGTTGCCTTTAGATTGGGTGAAAATTCAGCTATTTTATTATTGTCAATGATATTTGAGTAAGGCAAAAATGCATATCCCTCGAGCCTGAAGTCAAGCAATTTGTAGATGTTGAAAATTTGTTTTACACCAATTGCAGCATAAGTATGTGCAGCAAACTGAGGAATGAATTGAGTCTGCGTTTCTGGGATTGGGCTAAACTGTGGAGCAAACAAAACACTGGCCGTATAATTATTAAAAAAATCTTGTTGGGAATGTACTCCTTCCAGTTCAATTCCAAGAGAATATTTCTTACCGAAATTAAAATATTTTTCAAAATTAATTGAATATTGAAACCAGTTATGCTTAATTCTATTTATGGTATCATTAGTTAATAAAGAGGTAGAACCAGCTCTGTTAATTTCAATTCCATCTATATAACCAGCTTTTAGTTTCAGTCGACTTCCTTTCTTCGAATAATAGAAGTTATCCAATGAATTAAATTCATATTCTAAATCAAATTTATTCACAAGAAACTCAGTAATATCCGCTGTGTCTACGGAAAGAAACTGATCCGTTTGGTAGTATTCATTTTCAAATAAACCATTTTTGAAACTGGCAACGAGCTTACCCTTATTGTCAATAGGCAATCCAATACTAATACCAGCAAATGTTTCTTTTTTAATTAAAAAAGAGGGTTTAGTGTCCTCAAAAAAAGTAGAAAAACTTCGGTAGTAATCCCAGCGATTGTAGGTGAGATGAGGCTCCAAGTAGAATGGGAGGTCAAGCGGAAAATCAATTCGAGGAGCAATGTCTAATGAATTGTAAAACCGACCAAAATAGAGGTTTCCAGAGGCTGTAAGTGATAAAAATTTATTAATGAATTTGTAATCCAACCCCACATAACCCGTATTGTTAGATTTTGAAGTAAAACTTCCTCCTACTCTAAAATCAAAATCGGGTGTTTTTTTAACCCTTAATTTCAGGGTGTAAGATGAATCTCCAGGTTTCATAGTCAAACTGGGAAACATAAATTCAATTTTGTCATCTGTTATCAATCGAAAAAAACGAGGTCTTAATTCTGCAAGTGAAATTTCTTTATTTTTGTCTTTTAGAGTGCTGATTACGTATTGCTCTTCTCTTTTGTTGAGTCCTTCAATTTCAATGTTTGAAATAGTAATTTGTTTACTTCTCGCTTCGAACAGTTTTTTTCTTTTTACTTTTAATTCATTGGTATCTATTCTAGCAGAAACCAGTTTTTTTATGGAATCCATATTTGCAATAGTTTCCTCGTAACCTTTCAATATTGCGATTCGAGTTTTTTCAAATTCAAAAGTTCCAATTTCATCTACTTTAGGTTCAATAATTAAACTATTATCGCAATTGATTTCAATGTTTGATTTTGTCTGAATCATTCCTGTAACTTGCGACAGCAAATCATACTCCTTCGGTTTTTGCCTTGGGGCAGTAACGGAACTTCCTAATATCACATCTGGCAAAAAATCATCATACATTATATCGGCAGGAAAATTATTGTAAAGACCTCCATCCACTAATATTTTATCGTCTACTCGCAACGGTGGAATGTAAAAGGGAAAAGTCATAGAAGCTCTTACAGCTTGAGATAAATTCCCATTACTGAAAACAACTTCTTCATTGGCATCAATATCAGAGGCTATGCATCTAAAAGGAATAAAAAGGCTATCAAAATTGTATCCAGCCATTTTGGAAGCTTGGGAAAACTGCTCAACCATAAAGAAATCGATAAGAGCGGGATCTGTGAAGTTAAGAGGGATTGTAGAAGTTAGCTTAAAATTTTTATCAAAACTAAAAGAAACTATCTCTGCATTTTCAGGACTTTGTTTAAAAAAGAAAGTCAATTTTTTATCAATTTCACCATTGGCAATAGAAAAATATTCTTCCGAAGAAGCCATTTCCATAATTTGCTTTGGTGTGTAGCCAATAGAGTATAAGCCTCCCACTAAAGCACCTGCAGATGTACCTGTTATATAATCAATTGGTATTCCGTTTTCTTCAAGAGCCATCAAAACTCCAATATGAGCCATTCCGGATGCACCGCCACCACTCATAACTAACCCAACTTTCTGAGAATCTGCCGAAAAACAAAGAAGTGAAAAAAGAAATATGAGCGAATTTTTTTTAATCAAAACGGATTGGAATAATTAGTTCTTGTTTTTTAATCTTCTTTCAAAGTTACATATAATATTAAGGTTCAGAACATGGGTGTAACGAAAACTCAAAAATTTTTATTTTATTCATTCATTTATCTTTCATATCAATAGTTTTTAATTTAATTTTATTGCACCAAAAATAACGAACAATGAGCAAAGACACTGTAATATTTAAGTTAATAGAAGAAGAAAAACACAGACAATTAAACGGAATAGAATTAATTGCATCGGAAAATTTTGTCAGCGATCAAGTGATGCAGGCTATGGGTTCTGTACTAACCAATAAATATGCAGAAGGTTTGCCGGGTAAAAGGTATTATGGTGGATGTGAAGTTGTGGATAAAGTAGAACAGCTTGCTATAGATAGATTAAAAGAATTGTATGGAGCAGAATGGGCAAATGTTCAGCCGCACTCAGGAGCTCAAGCAAATGCTGCAGTAATGCTAGCAATATTAAAACCAGGAGACAAAATTCTTGGCTTTGATTTGTCTCACGGAGGACATTTGACCCATGGATCACCAGTTAATTTTTCGGGAAAATTATATAGCCCTTCATTTTATGGAGTGGAAAAAGAAACTGGACGAATTGATTACGACAAAGTAGAAGAAACAGCAAAAGCCGAACAACCTAAACTTATTATTTGTGGAGCTTCTTCGTATTCAAGAGATTGGGATTATGCTAGATTGAGGTCCATAGCAGATTCTATTGGTGCTTTGTTGTTGGCAGATGTTTCTCACCCTTCGGGATTGATTGCTACAGGATTATTGAACAATCCTTTGCCTCATTGCCACATTGTAACTTCAACTACTCACAAAACATTGAGAGGACCAAGAGGTGGAGTAATCATGATGGGTCAAGATTTTGACAATCCATTTGGATTAAAAACACCAAAGGGAGTTGTAAGAAAAATGTCTTCTTTGTTGGATTCAGGAGTATTTCCTGGAACTCAAGGTGGTCCGTTGGAACATGTAATTGCAGCCAAAGCTGTAGCTTTTGGCGAGGCTCTTCAACCAGAATTTAAGGAATACGGAAAACAAATGATAAAAAATGCTCAAGCAATGGCAGCAGCATTTGTAGAAAAAGGATATCAAATTATCTCTGGTGGAACCGACAATCATTCTATGCTTATCGATTTAAGAAGTAAAGATATTTCTGGAAAAGAGGCCGAAAACACATTGGTGAAAGCTGACATTACAGTGAACAAAAATATGGTTCCGTTTGACGATAAATCACCATTTGTAACATCGGGAATAAGAATTGGAACTCCCGCAATTACGACAAGAGGGCTCAAAGAAGAAGATATGCCAAAAATAGTAGAGCTGATTGACGATGTTCTTATGAACAAAGACAACGAAGAGAAAATTGCAGGTATAAAAGCAAAAGTAAATACACTAATGGGTGGAAGACCACTTTTTGGGTATTAGCAACTTGAGAAATGAAAAGAAATTTAATCCTGAATTACCCTTAAGTGGTGATTCAGGATTTTTTTTGAAATTTGGTACTCTTACCTGATAGCTTGCCTTATGTTATAATTGTCATTTCAAACTTGATTTGAAATCTATCGTTTAATAAAATGTCCAATCTAAAACCTCAGACTCCGGCTTGGAGACCGGAATGACAGATGAATAAAAAGTTTATTACAAAACAAATTATATTGTAGCATTTTCAATTAAGAAGAATGAATAACCTCCAAAATTGTTCTAAAAGCAGCAAATTTACCTGCATACTTTGCCGAATGTTCTTTTTGCAATTCAGCTGAAAACTCTGTCTGATACTTGATGTAAGTTGCCATATCTGGGGCAAAATACTGGATAGAATATGCTTTTCCACCTTCTTCTTCGGCAAGTATTCTGCAGAGTTTGTTCTCTTTGAAACATCCAGTGGACATAACTTCAGGTATGTGGATTTCTTTCATCCAAGTAAGCCACTCTTTTTCAATGGATTCGTCAATGCTTACTGTTACGTTATATAGAATCATTTGTGATAGAAATTAAGGTTGTGATGTTTTCTGTAAATAATTTGATAGCAATTGAGAGTAGGATAATTCCAAACACTTTTCTGAATACTGCGAGTCCACTTTTTCCTATTTTACGACCAATAAAATTTGAGCTTCTTAATATGGTGTAAATAATCACCACGTTTATCAAAATCCCAATCAATATGCTACTAGGAAGGTATTCTGCTCTCAGCGAAATAATAGTTGTCATTGTTCCAGCTCCCGCAATGATCGGAAACGCAATAGGCACAATAGACCCCGAATTTGAACCTTCCGTTTCTTTGAATAAGGTAATACCTAAAACCATTTCGATACCAAGAAAAAACAAAATTAAAGATCCTGCAACCGCAAACGAACGAATATCTACTCCAAAAAGTCCCAATACATTGTCTCCAAAAAACAAAAATAAAATCATAATTGCTCCTGCGACCAATGTTGCCTTTCCCGATTCAATTGTGAATCCTTTGTTTTTGATATCCAGTACAATAGGTATAGATCCAATTATATCAATTACCCCAAAAAGAATAAGTGTTACCGATAATACTTGTGTTAAATCAAATTCCATGTGTTCTCGTTTTTTTGTTTTTTTAAAATCGAGTGCAAAAGTACTACTTAAAAATAAAGAGAATAACCAATCCTGTTATTTTATTCCTAATAGAAAGATGTGATTACCTTTATTTTTTCACTTTTCCTCCGTTTTTTATAAAGGTAATGAATTCTTTTCGGGTGGAAGAATCATTAAATATTTTGCCAAAAACACTCCAAATAGATTCTTTTTTTTGTGAGGTCACAGGCGGTAAAGTGGACGACTTTATTTCTTCTTTTTCATCCTCTTTTACCGGAATATTAGGCAATGAGTTAGGATTTTCATCAGCCAATTTATCAGCTTTATTAAAATTTCTTTCAGAAGCTTTTTTATACCCTAATTTCTCTTGCATCAAGCCCAAGTTATTATAAGCAATAGCGTCTTCAGGGTCTAATCTTACTGCAATTTCATAATCTGCAATACCACCTTCTATGTCGCCCATTTTGTCTTTTACAAAAGCTCTGCTCGCGTATCGATAAGCGTAATTTGGGTCGAGTGTTACACTTTGGTTCATGTCTTCTAGTGCTCTTTCATTTTGTCCTAGGTTTAAATAGCAAACTCCTCTTTCGCTAAAATAGGTCGGATTTGATGGTTCTTCTTCTATTGCTTTGTCCAAGAAAAGAATAGCTTCGGCTAATTTTCCTTCCTTTATTTTATCCAATGATTTGATGTAAAATGCGTTGTTCATGAACTCTTTTGTTTGTGGCAAAGATAAAAGATTTATCTATTGAAATGTTGCAAAGAAACTGTGTATTCGATTTGATGTGACACTAATTGTTGAGAACATACTTATTTTCGCTGAAATCTATTTACAAATCAGTCGGTAACAACCCACAATTATTCTTATTTTTGTTTTACGAACAAAAAAGAAACAAAAACTCTATGTCAAAGCCCTCTATACCAAAAGGAACCAGAGATTTTTTGCCTCACGAAATGAGACGAAGAAATTATATTTTTGATACAACACGCATAGTGTTTCAGAAATACGGTTTTTTGCCCATCGAAACTCCTACCATGGAAAAGACAGAAACTCTTATGGGGAAATATGGTGAAGAAGGAGACAGACTTATTTTCAGAGTGTTGAACTCGGGTGAGTTTGTAAAGAAATCTAACAAAGCTTCATTCGAGGAAGAAAATTCTATCAGATTTGCAAATTCAATTTCTGAAAAAGCATTGAGGTATGACCTTACTGTTCCCTTTGCTCGTTTTGTAGTGCAACACCAAAATGAGTTAACTTTTCCATTCAAAAGATATCAAATTCAACCAGTGTGGAGAGCAGACAGACCACAAAGAGGAAGATATCGTGAGTTTTACCAATGTGATGTGGATGTGGTGGGTAGCGAGTCTTTGATGCAAGAAGTGGAACTGATTCAGATTTTCGATGAAGTTCTTTCAAATCTAAAACTTAGTGATTTTACAATCAAAATCAATAACAGGAAGATTTTGTCTGGTTTGGTGGAAGTAGTGGGCGAAGCAGATAAATTGATTCCAATAACTGTTGCTATTGATAAACTGGATAAAATAGGAGAGGAAGGGGTTGTAAAAGAATTGAGGGAGAAGGAAATAAGTAATTCGGCTATTGAAAAACTAAAGCCGTTATTATCGATAAAAGGAAGTAACGAAGAAGTGTTGAAGGCAGTTGAATCGATTGTTTTAAGTTCGGAAATAGGAGCAAAAGGGATGGAAGAGCTTACTTTTGTTTTGAACTCGATAAAACAACTAGGACTGAACAATGCGAAGCTTGAGTTTGATCCTTCTTTGGCTCGTGGACTAAATTACTATACAGGAGCAATATTCGAAGTAAAAGCCAATGAAGTAAACATAGGAAGTATATGCGGTGGTGGTCGATATGACGATTTAACAGGGATTTTTGGAATGAAAAATCTTTCTGGTGTCGGAGTTTCTTTTGGTGCAGATAGAATTTACGATGTTTTAGAAGAATTAAATTTGTTTCCCCAAGAACTTGCCTCTTCCACTCAATTGATGTTTGCCAATTTTGGTGATAAAGAGGCTATGCAATCTGCCATTTGGCTCAAAAAATTGAGGGATAACGGTATTTCGTCTGAATTGTATCCTGATTCTCACAAACTAAAAAAGCAAATGAATTATGCCAACAACAAGAATATTCCATTTGTAGCTTTGGTAGGTGAGGATGAAATGAAAAACCAAGAAATATTGGTTAAAAACATGGAGACAGGCGAACAAAATAGCTTTACTCCAATTGATTTAATACATTTTTTTACTACAACAACTTTTTAATAATCCATGTCAATTCATCAAATTTCAAATAAAAAATTAACCCTCTCAATTGTAGAGGAAATAATTAAAACCAATAAAAAGCTCGAACTTTCATCAGAATCAAGGGAAAAAGTTCAGAAATGTAGAACTTACTTGGATAACAAAATGGCTTCTGGCGAAGAAGTGATTTATGGGATCAATACTGGGTTTGGTTCTCTTTGCAACACAGTTGTAACCAATGAAGAATTGGGCGAACTTCAACACAATTTGGTAAAATCTCATGCTTGTGGTTTGGGTGAGGAAATACCTCAAGAAATAGTTCAAATCATGATGTTATTGAAAGTTCAGGGACTTTCTTACGGCCATTCCGGAATTTCAATGGAGACTTTAAGTCTATTGATTGAATTGTATAACAATCAGGTATTTCCAGTTGTATATTCTCAAGGAAGTTTAGGGGCAAGTGGTGATTTAGCACCGTTGGCTCACATCTCTTTAACATTGATTGGATTAGGGGAAGTAAACTACAAAAACCAGAAAAGAAATTCGATTGATGTCTTGAATGAGTTAGGTTTAAAACCTGTTCAGCTTCAATCTAAAGAAGGATTGGCTTTGCTAAATGGAACACAGTTTATGCAAGCTTTTGGGGTTTACATGTTGACTTACGCAAACAAATACAAATCCGTTTCGGATATGATTGCGTGTGTATCGATTGAAGGCTACAATGGACATAAATCTCCATTTAACCCTTTGATTCACCAAGTGCGAAATCAAAAAGGACAAGAAGCAACAGCCAAAAATGTGTTGAATTTCCTGGAAGGCAGCGAAATTTTTCATGGCGAAAAGATGGATGTACAAGATCCGTATAGTTTTAGATGTATTCCTCAAGTACATGGAGCCAGCAAGGATATGATTGATTATGTAACCCGTATTTTCGAAACAGAAATCAATTCAGTAACAGACAATCCCACAATTTTTCCTGACGAAGATTTGATTATTTCTGCGGGAAATTTTCACGGACAGCCTTTGGCTATCACTCTCGATTCATTGGCATTGGCTTTAGCTGAAATTGCTAGTATTTCAGAAAGAAGAATTTACAAACTGATTGCCGGAAACAGAAACTTACCTGCTTTCTTGGTAAAAAAACCAGGATTAAATTCTGGGTTTATGATTCCGCAATATACAGCAGCTAGTATTGTAAGTCAAAATAAGCAATTGTGTACACCAGCAGTAGTTGATACAATTGATTCGTCCAATGGACAAGAAGATCATGTGAGCATGGGAGCAAATGCAGCTACCAAATGTTTCAAAGTGTTTCAAAATATGGAAAGTGTTTTGGGAATTGAGCTGTTGGCTGGTTTTCAGGCAATGGATTTCAGACAAAACAAGAAATCTTCCAAAGCAATTGAAGAATTAAGAAAGGATTACAGAACGAATATTCAATTCATAGAAAACGATGTAGAAATGCATATAGAAATGAATAAATCGATTCAGTTTATAAAAAGATTAGTAAGATAAAATTATGAGAGAAATTATTGAAAAAGCTTGGGACAACCGAGAATTGTTGAAAGAAGAATCTACAATCAAAGCAATCAATGCCGTAATTGAAGAAATTGATAAAGGAAGATTGAGAGTTGCTGAGCCATTAGAAAATGGCCAATGGCAAGTGAACGAATGGGTAAAAAAAGCTGTTGTGATGTACTTTCCAATTCGTAAAATGGAGACTATTGAAGCCGGACCCATGGAATTTCACGATAAGATGGCATTGAAAAGAAACTATGCAGAATTGGGTGTAAGGGTAGTTCCTCACGCTGTAGCAAGATACGGAGCTTATTTAGCGCCAGGAGTAATCATGATGCCTTCTTATGTAAATATTGGAGCTCATGTAGGAGAAGGAACAATGGTGGACACGTGGGCAACAGTGGGTTCTTGTGCGCAAATTGGTAAAAATGTTCACCTGAGTGGAGGAGTTGGAATTGGAGGTGTTTTGGAACCGTTACAAGCAGCACCAGTTATTATTGAAGATGGAGCATTTATTGGTTCTAGATGTATTGTAGTAGAAGGAGTTCGAGTAGGTAAGGAAGCGGTTTTAGGTGCCAATGTGGTTTTAACCAAATCCACTA
>JAHEIE010000054.1:0-7234 GCA_024639505.1 Crocinitomicaceae bacterium | reverse complement strand
ATTCACCCATTGAATACAAAGGTGAAGTTCCGCCAAGAAAAGTCGTTATTCCAGGTTCATACCCAAAACAATTTCCATCAGGCGAATACAATGTTCCTTGCGCACTTATTATCGGAGAAAGAAAGGCTAGTACGGACCTTAAAACATCTCTAAATGAGGCTTTGAGAGAAAATGACGTAGCGGTTTAAGCGATGTTTGTAAAAGAAAATACACTGTCTGCAATCAAAGATTATTTCTTTACTTCACTTTCTGAGGTTTATCCCGAAAGAGAAGTAGAGTCATTTTTTTTTATTTTGTGCTATTACTTTTTGTCTTTTTCGAGGATTGAGGTTCGTACAAATGAAAACAAAAACCTAAGTGAATCGGAATTGCTTAAATTCCATTATGCCATAAAGGATTTGATTAGTTTCAAGCCTATTCAGCAAATTATTGGTCAGCAGTATTTTTATGACAATGTGTTTTCTGTTTCTTCTCACACCTTGATTCCTCGTCCCGAAACAGAAGAGTTGGTAGATTTAATAGTGAAGGAAAACTCAGGTTTTGAGGGAAGAATACTCGACATTGGAACTGGAACTGGAGCTATAGCAATCTCTTTGGATTTAGCTTTGACTAGCTCGTTAGTGGTTGCATTCGATGTTTCGGAAAAGGCTATTGAGACTGCCTCTAAAAATAAAAATAATTTGAATTCTGATGTTGAATTTATAGTTCAGGATATACTAAAACCTTCTTACAAAGGTGAGAAATTCGATATCATTGTTAGTAATCCTCCTTATGTTTTGAATCAAGAAAAGGAGGAAATGCAATCAAATGTGCTGGATTATGAGCCTCATTTGGCATTGTTTGTAGAGGACGAAGATCCTTTGCTTTTTTATAAAGAAATAGTAAAATTCAGCACCCAATTTTTGAATAAAAATGGGATGCTCTATTTTGAAATAAATGAAAAATTTAGAGCTGAAACAGCAGATTTGTTGCGAGCTAATGATTTTGTGTATGTGGAAGTGGTAAAAGATTTAAACGGAAAAGATAGAATAGTAAAAGGATATAAAAAGCATGAAAAATAAATTATTATTGGTTGTTTTTTTGTTTGTCACTGGAATTGCAAATAGCCAATTTTATAAGAAACATGGAAACGATAAGTTCAAGTTTTTTGGGGTCATAGATTTAAGAAATACTAGTATTGAAGGCAACAATGTTGAATATTACGGTCTGAAGCTTGGCGTTGGGAATAATCGACTGAGATTGGGCTTATCGTATCATATTTTTCACAAGAATTTATTCTCTATTTTTACTAAAAATGATTTTTCAATGTCACCAAGAATTGGCAATTATCAGGTTAACTATCAAATTGGAAGTATTTTTACAGAATTAATTCTGTATCAAACATCGCGTTGGGAATTAGTTGCACCAATAAATTTGGGTATAGGTTTGATGAATTTAAATTCAGAATCCCTTGATTTAGGGTATCTACATGCAAATAAATATGAATTGGATTACGACAAAAAAGAAGAATGGGTAGAGTCTTTGTTTGTTTCTATAAAAGCGAATTATAGAATTGTAAAATGGGTGGGACTCACTGGTGGTGTAGGATATTGCCAATCATTTTCTAATGATGATTATGTGAAAGAAAGTTTTTCGGGGCTGTTTTATTCTTTTGGAGTAAAGCTATTTTTTAGTGAATTTGGTCAGCTTTTTAAATCTAATGAGTACAGACATAAATATTTGTGGGAACCTAATTTTGTAAAGAAACATGAGCAAACAGAGAATTAACGAGTTAACGAAACTACTTCAAGATTACAATTATCAATATTATGTAATGGATAATTCGGTGGTTTCAGATTTTGAATTTGATTCATTATTAAAGGAATTGCAAGAGCTGGAAGAAAAGCATCCAGAGTTCGCTTCGGCACTTTCTCCGACCAAAAGAGTGGGAGGTGATGTAACCAAAAAGTTTGAACAAGTAGTTCACAAATATCCCATGCTTTCTTTATCAAATAGTTATTCCAAAGAGGATATTATTGATTTTGAAACCAGAATAAAAAAACTAACCAACGATGAGATTGAATACGTTTGTGAATTGAAATATGACGGTGTGGCCATTGGCATACAATACATCAATGGAGAATTTCACCAAGCTGTTACCCGTGGAGATGGATCTAAAGGAGAAAATGTATCGACCAATGTAAAAACTATAAAATCTATTCCTTTAAAATTGAGAGGTGATTTCCCAGGTGATTTTGAAATAAGAGGAGAAATATTTTTTCCACTCAAAAACTTTGAAAAACTGAATAAACTGCGAGCAGCGAATGATGAACCATTGTACGCAAACCCAAGAAATACAGCGTCTGGAACATTAAAATCTTTAGATTCGAGTATTGCGGCCGAAAGAGGATTAGATTGTTTTTTATATGGAATTTATGGAGAAAATATAGAAATTAACAATCATTTTGATTTAGTTAATAAAGCCGAAGAATGGGGCTTTAAAGTGCCTAGAGTTGAAACAAATTACATAAGAAAAACTTCGACAATTGAAGGAATTTTGGAATTTATAGATTTTTGGGACGTAGAACGAAAAAAACTGCCTTTCGAAATTGACGGAGTAGTGATTAAGGTAAATCATTATGACAATCAAAATAGATTGGGGTTTACAGCCAAATCTCCAAGATGGGCAATAGCCTATAAGTTTAAAGCAGAACGAGTCAGTACAATTCTGGAAAAGGTAACTTACCAAGTTGGTAGAACAGGAGCAATTACTCCAGTTGCCAATTTAATTCCAGTTCAGCTAGGAGGAACAACGGTAAAACGAGCTTCTTTGCACAATGCAGATATAATTGAAAAGTTAGATATAAGAGAAGGAGATACAGTTTTTGTAGAAAAAGGTGGCGAGATAATTCCTAAAATCATTTCGGTTGATTTAACTAAACGACCAATTGATTTACAGTTGTTTGAATACATTTCCCATTGTCCAGATTGCAACTCGCAATTGGAAAGGCAAGAAGGAGAAGCTAACCATTATTGTCCTAATGATACGGGTTGTGCTGTTCAAATTACTGGACGAATACAACATTTTATTTCTAGAAAAGCCATGAATATAGATGGGTTGGGAACAGAAACCATTGAAGTATTGTTTGAACAAGGATTGATAAAAAATGCAGCAGATTTGTATGAATTAACTTTTGATCAGCTAATTCCTATTGAACGAATGGCCGAAAAATCAGTAAATAACATGCTGGCGGGAATTGAGTCGTCCAAACACATTCCTTTTGAAAAAGTATTGTTTGCCTTAGGAATAAGATTTGTGGGCGATACGGTTGCTAAGAAATTAGCTAGGCATTTTGGAACAATTGACAACATTATTCAAGCAAGTTTTGAAACTTTAATTGAAGTTGATGAAATTGGAGACAGAATTGCCCAAAGTTTGATTGATTATTTTGCTAAACCAGAAAACTTGGAAATAGTAAATAGATTGAAAGAAAAGGGATTGCAGTTTGAATTGGCTCACAATGAGGATGCTACCGAAAAATTAAAAGGATTTGTATTTGTAGTGTCGGGTGTGTTTGATAAGTTCTCGCGAGATGAGCTCAAAAAATCTATTGAAGACAATGGAGGAAAAGTTTCTAGTTCTATTTCAAGTAAAACTGATTATTTGGTTGCGGGAGATAAAATGGGACCTGCTAAACTCAAAAAAGCTGAAAAGTTAGAGGTGAAAATCATAGATGAAAACAAGTACTTACAATTAATTGACTAAAACGATTGATTTCAACTGATACTTTGGTAATTTTACTTTAATGAAATTCTTATATCCAATTAAACAACATCTCGGAAAGAGAAAAATTGAAAAATTTTTGCTCCAACAAAGACGAAGAGCAACAGTTTCAAATTTTGACTCAGCTAAGTCAATTGGAATCATTTATTCCATAACAACCACAGATTATCAGGACATTGTAGAGAAGTATGTAGATTTTTTGAAGGGTGAAATTGGTTTCAAAAAAATTGTTGTTTTGGGATATTACGATGGTTCTCAATTACCTAATTTTATTATTAATCAATCTTTAAGATATCAATATTTTACAAATAAAATGGTTGATTTTTTCTTTCAGGGAAACACCAAAGAAGTTACTAACTTCATCAAAGAAGATTTTGATGTGTTGGTTGACTTGTCTGAAGATTTTCAGGTTCCTATAAAGCATGCTGTTGCTCATTCTAAGGCAGGTTTTAAGATCGGAAGGCTAACTCAAGAAAATGAGAAATATTATGATTTTATGGTAGAAATTCCAGCCAATACACCTGTCACCAAATTTATAACTCAAGTAAATATTTTTTTAACCCAAGTAAATCCGAAATAATGAATGAACTAAAAGGGCTAGGAGTAGCCATGGTAACTCCTTTTAAACAAAACAAAGAAATTGATTTTGTTGCGCTAGAGAAATTGACATCAAAACTTATAGACGGTGGTTTAGATTATTTGGTGGTAATGGGAACTACTGGAGAATCTGCAACACTTAGTAAAGAAGAAAAACAAGCTGTTTTGAATGCAGTTTTGAAAACTAACAACGGAAGATTGCCAATCGTATTTGGAATAGGAGGTAACGATACTATTAAAATGGTAAACGAGTACAAATCTTTCGATTTATCGGGAGTTTCGGCAATTCTATCAGCAAGTCCTTATTACAACAAGCCAAGCCAAGAAGGAATTTTTCAGCATTATAAATATTTGTCTGAGAATATGTCGCATCCAATTATTTTGTACAATGTTCCGGGAAGAACTGCGAGCAATATGACAGCTGAAACCACATTGAGAATAGCAAATGAGTTTCAGAATGTGATTGGGATAAAAGAAGCTTCAGGAAATATGGAACAAGTTATGCAGATATTAAACAATAAGCCAAGTGATTTTTTAATGATCTCGGGAGATGATGCTCTTACGTTACCAATGATTGCTTGTGGGGCCGAAGGATTGATTTCAGTCATAGCAAATTCTCACCCAGAATCAACTAAACAATTGGTATCTAAAGGTATGGAAGGAGATTTTGAGTCTGCAAGATTTGCTCATTACAAATTATTGGGATTGATAGATGCAATTTTTGCAGACGGAAATCCTGGCGGAGTGAAAGTTTTACTGAACGAACAAGGTGTTATGGAAAATGAGGTAAGATTGCCATTAGTTCCTGTAAATAGGACAGTAGAATCTATATTGAGGAAATTAAATTAAAAAAAAGATAAAAAAAACTCCTATTTACTTTGGAATAAAAACAGAGGTTTCTATATTTGCACCTCGTTAGCGATTCAGTAGCTCAGTTGGTAGAGCAACGCCCTTTTAAGGCGTGGGTCCAGGGTTCGAATCCCTGCTGAATCACTATTATAAATCAGCCTTCAATACAGATGTTTTGAAGGCTTTTTTATTTTTTTTTCTCACCGAAAAAATTGATTTAGCTAACGAAAATCTCCTTTTCGGAGATGTTGATTCAGTAGCTCAGTTGGTAGAGCAACGCCCTTTTAAGGCGTGGGTCCAGGGTTCGAATCCCTGCTGAATCACTTTCAAAAAAGCCTCTTAGACCTTATGTTTAAGAGGCTTTTTTTGTAATCTAAAAAAGATTAAATAAAATAACTTCGATGTATAATTTTTTATATTTCAATAAAAAACATCCTTTTGCCATTTATCTGGATTTGAATCGATATAATTTGAAATATTTTGAAAAGCTCTCTTGTTTCGGATGATATTGTCGTGAAAAGAACGTTGCCACTTAAACTCTTTATAACCTGCCAGATGAATATGTTTAGAAGATGTTGTTTTAAATGCTCCAACTAATTGGGATAATGATTTGATTTTGGTGTCTTTGACCAAACTGCTGTTTATCTCTATAATAGCGTGAACGTGATTGGGCATCACTACGTAATTGTGTAAAACCACATATTTATATTGCTCTGCGAGCCACAAAATTCGATTTTCCACAATTTGCCCAAATTGATTCAAATCCATTTGAAATAATTGAGAATTAACATCATTCGAACTCTCATTTCGAATAACTTTTCCTAAACAACAAACCCTATTTTGAATACAAATTGTGATGAAATATAAATTATCACTGGAATAATCATACCCTAACAATCTATTTCTCTTTCGATTTTTCATTCATTCAATATAAAACAATATTTTGAATATTCATCGAATCATATATTCATGGAATCATCCGTACGGACAAGTCGCGACTTGTCCCTATCGCGAATCATATTCCAATTGAATATCGCGAATCATATTCCAATTGAATATCGCGAATCATATTCCCATTGAATATCGCGAATGATATTCCAATGAAAAACCCCATTTAATTATATAATTCATTTATCAATTTTATTTTTATTCAAATATGCTATCTTTGTCTTCATTAATTGCCCAGGTGCTGAAATTGGTAGACGGGCACGCTTGAGGGGCGTGTGTACTTCGTACGTGCGGGTTCGACTCCCGCTCTGGGCACAAAAAAAAATCAGTCCTTGGACTGATTTTTTTTTAAATAAACAAAATAATTTTATTTAACTATTCAATGCCTCTCTAACAGCCATACACTTAGTCAAAATTGCTTCCAATTTATCCAATTGTAACATGGTGTGAGGATCACTTTTTGCTTCGCTTGGGTTTGGGTGAACTTCCATAAAAAATCCATCTGCACCAGTTGCGATTGCTGACAAAGCTATTGATTCAATTAATGTTGGATCTCCGCCAGTTACACCTTCTGTTTTGTTTGGTTTTTGAACAGAGTGCGTACAATCCATAATTACGGGAGCTCCCAATTTTTTCATCCGGTGAACTGCTGTGGCATCCACAATCAAATCCGAATAACCAAAAGTAGTTCCTCGCTCGCACAACCACACATTTTTATTTCCAGTAGAAAGCACTTTTTCAAGAGGGAAAATCATCGCCTCTGGTGACAAAAACTGTCCTTTTTTGATGTTGACTCCACATCCCGAATTTCCTGCTGCAAGCAATAATTCCGTTTGTCTGCAAAGGAAAGCAGGAATTTGCAAGTGATCTACAAATTTTGAAACATGAGCCACTTCATGACTTTCGTGAACATCCGTGATAGTAGGAACTCTCAAATCTTTTCCTATTTGTTGCAGGATATTCAAAGCAATATCGTCACCTATTCCGGTAAAACTATCCAGTTTAGATCTGTTTGCTTTTCTATAACTTCCTTTAAAAATAAAGTCGATTCCGAGTTTATCACAAATTCGTTTTACT
>JAHEIE010000114.1 GCA_024639505.1 Crocinitomicaceae bacterium | reverse complement strand
TATGAAAATATTAGTTTGCATAAGCAAAGCACCGGATACAACCTCAAAAATTGGGTTTACGGATAACAATACAAAATTTGATGAAGCTGGAGTACAGTACATTATCAATCCTTATGATGAGTGGTACGCACTGGTAAGAGGAATAGAACTAAAAGAAGCTAACGGAGGTTCTGTAACTACTATCACGGTAGGAACATCAGCTGACGAGCCTACAATAAGAAAAGCCCTAGCAATTGGAGCAGATGCCGCAGTAAGAATTGACGCAGAAGCAATTGACGCCTATTTTGTTGCAAAACAAATTGCTGAATACGCTAAAAACGAAGCCTTTGACTTGGTACTTCTTGGAAAAGAAACTATTGAATACAACGGAGCACAAGTGGGTGGAATGGTAGCAGAAATGCTCGATCTACCTTTCGTATCACTGGCAAGTAAATTGGATATCTCAGGAACTACTGCTTCTATTCACAGAGATGCTAAAGGAGGTGACGAATTGGTTGAAGGGAATCTTCCATTGGTAATTTCGGCAGCAAAAGGAATGGCAGAACAACGAATTCCAAACATGAGAGGAATTATGGCTGCAAGGTCGAAACCACTTACAGTAGTTGCGCCAGCAGCAGTTGAAACCATGACAAGCACAGTGAATTATGAAATGCCACCAGCAAAAGGTGGGGTTAAAATGATTGACCCAAACAACATGGACGAATTAGTAGCATTATTACATAACGAAGCAAAAGTAATTTAAGAATATGTCAGTATTAGTATATATAGATTCAATAAATGGTGTTGCAAAAAACGCCAAAGAAGCAGTATTTTACGGAAGTAAAATAGCAGCTGAACAAGGAACAGAAACAATTGTAGTTACAGCAGGAAACTCGGACAATGATACGTTGAGCGCCTTAGGTCAATTTGGAGCTAAGAAGGTAATTTCTATTAACGGAACAGATTTAGACAGCCAGCAACTAACAAAATTAGTTGCAGAAACTTCTATAGAAAATGGAGCTAATGTAATTGTGTTTTCTCAAGATTTGAATGGAAAAGCAATTGCACCAAGAGTGGCTGTAAGACTAGAGGCGGGAATTGTTTCTGGCGCTATCGCTTTGCCTACCAATGATTTTGTTGTAAAAGTAAATGCTTTTTCGGGAAAAGCGTTTAGCAACGTAAAGATAAACTCGGCAACAAAAGTAATTTCGGTATTGCCTAATTCATTGCAGCCAGTGGCTGGTGAAGGAAGTGCAGAAGTTGTTGCAAGCAGCACAGATTTGGGAGCTGCTAAAATTGTGATAAAAAGTAAAGTAGAGCAATCTGGAGACATCGCATTGCCCGAAGCAGAGCTTGTTGTTTCGGCTGGTAGAGGACTAAAAGGACCAGAAAACTGGGGAATTGTAGAAGATTTGGCAAAAGCTCTTGGAGCTGCAACTGCTTGTTCTCGTCCAGTATCAGATTCGGATTGGAGACCTCACCACGAGCACGTAGGACAAACTGGTGTAGCCATCAGACCAAACTTATATATCGCAGCAGGAATTTCTGGAGCAATTCAACACCTTGCAGGAGTAAATGGAAGTAAAGTGATTGTGGTAATCAACACAGATCCTGAAGCCCCATTCTTTAAGGCAGCAGATTACGGAATTGTTGGAGATGCTTTTGAAGTATTGCCAAGATTAACAGCAGCTGTAAAAGCGGCTAATTTGTAGAAGTTAGATAATTAATCAATTTTAAACACTCTCAGTTTCCTGAGAGTGTTTTTTTTTTGTGGCATCAATTTCTAAAAACACGCCATCTATTTTTCATATGTCACACTGAAATTGATTCATTGAAATAAAATAGGAGCAATCAATGTGAAATTTCTATGTGAGATACTAAAACAAGTTGAACCTAAGACTCGATAAAAAATTATAAATACACTCCTTAATCCTGAGTATTTACAACATTATAGGGATTAAAATTTATCAGATTGTCCCGAGGACGATGGGAAAATTGGATTTATTGAACGAAAGCGTGTCGAAGAATGACTTAAACACCACACTCCCTATATCCAATCTCTTTTGTTTTCCTCCATTTCTTGAATTAAAATATTCTTAATGGAATGAGCCTCATCCAATCGCAGACAAGGAAGCTTGATAACCCCACTAGCCGTTTGAAGCTTCAGTGTAGCTACTCCCCTTTTCTTTTGGATAATGGATTGCTGCAACAAAACATTTTGTGTTTTGAAATATTCAATGAGTGTGGTTACTGTGCTAATTTTCCCTTCTCCCAAAATCAATTTACCTTCTTGAAAGGTGAAATACGTTTTTTCGTACTTCAATAAGACTAAATAAATTGACAATGGCAATAGCACCAAATTCAACACAATAAACTCCAACAAAGAAAATGCATTGAAATAAAAAACTACATTAACCAACGCTACAAAAAATGCTGACCTCACAAACATTTTGAACAAATAATAGAGAGCTGGCCTGAAACAAAGGGCATTGGGTCGTGCTTCGTAACTAAAAAACAAAGCATTCAATTCCTTTTGAAAATGTTCTTTTACTCCCACCAATTCCACTAGTTTCTTTTTCTTAACCTTCCCACTTCCCGCCTGCCTTATTCTCACGGTTCCAATTCCCATTGCTTTTTTCACGGGATTAGTAACTTGTACTGCGTATTGTATTTTTTGAATCTTAAGAATATCTTCTCGCTTTGTGAACAAACCTTCGCTTACCTGAATCCCATCATTTTTATACACAACTTTTTGGTCAAAATGCCTCAAGAAAACTCTAACAAAAGAAACAACTACAGAGATTAAAATCCCTACTACGAATAAGACAAACAAGGCTAACAAACTTCCTGTGATTTCTTCTTTGTTCAGCACAACAAACTGAATCATTTCATCAGCAAAATTCCAATCATTTACAATATCCTCCAATTGATACCCAAAAGAAAATGTAATCGCCAAAATCCAAAAAAAGCTCCTCAAATGGTTCTCTGAAAAACTTACTTTAAATAACTCCAAAAGGCTCAAAGAATAGATAAGTCTGGCAGAATCTTCTTTCACCTCTATCTCAACTTCTTCTTCTATTTCATTCTCATTTTGCAGTTTTTTCTTCAATGCTTCTGCCAATTCTCTCGAAACTGCCTTTATCGAAACCTCCACATCTTTGGCTCCAGCAGTTTGAATTTCTACTTGAGTAACATTTATAAGCTGATGTACTATATTCTGTTTAAAATTGACAGACTGTATTCTCTCAATTGGGATAGCCGTCTTCTTTTTGAAAACCATTCCTTTATTAAGAATAAACTGATCGCCTTCTATTTTGAACTTAAAATAGATAAATTGTACAACAGCAACAATCAACAGCAAAAGAACCAAGCCACCAATAACTGAGAACAAATAACTCATCTTACTCTCGATATTTTTGGAAAACAAAATGGGAATAAACACCCAAAAAGATTTAACCAGTTTATACAAAAGAACTCCGTAATTTATAATTATTCCCTTCGGTGATTGCCTGCTAAATTCTTGAAATGAAAAATTATTCATCCTTGATGTAATTAGAAATAAATGATTTAATTTCCTGCGCTTTCATTAGTTCCAAACCGCTAATTTTCAGATCTCTTCCGCTGTCACCTGCCGTGTAAATGCTTAAAGTAGCAATGCTAAAAAACCGTTCAAGCGGACCTTCATCTATCTCTATATGCTGGATTCGAGCAAAAGGAACTAAAGTCTCTTTCTGATAAAGAATCCCTTCTTGATAAGAGATATTCTTTTCTGCAATCTTAAATTTTTTCCTTCTAAAATAGGCTTTGGCAAGAAAAACAAGAGCTAAAGCTAACAGAAAAATTCCTGAATAAAAAAGAGACAATCCGAGTAAACTAAACTGAATTTTGGTTTGAAAATAATAAACCAAAGAACCCGTAATCGCAAGGACAAGAACAAAACCTATCCTTTTCACTAGCATAGACTTGAGTAGGTTTGGATGCATTGTTTTGTAAGAATTATTTTCCATTAAAAATAGTTTGTGAAACAATCAAATATAAGAATTTATAACCGATTGAATAGACTAAATAAAATTGCTTTTGTATTGGTGTTGATTTATCGTAACTTTACGACCTTAAATCGGCACTAATTTAGCTGAAAAGCCAATGAAAAAAGTAGAACTTGAAATAGCAGGATTATCATACAGCCATACTCAAAGCGGAGCTTATGCCCTTGTTTTTAATGAGGCAAATGGAAACCGAAGACTCCCCATCATCATTGGTGGAACCGAAGCTCAAGCTATTGCAATTGAGCTAGAAGGAATGACACCAAGCAGACCTTTGACGCATGATTTATTCAAATCATTTGCCGAGGAATTCGAGTTTACAATTCAAGAAGTAATCATATACAACTTGATAGAAGGAATATTTTTTTCAAAATTAATTTGTAGAAACAAAGAAGGGAACTCAATTGAAATTGATTCACGTACATCAGATGCG
>JAHEIE010000102.1 GCA_024639505.1 Crocinitomicaceae bacterium | reverse complement strand
ATGAATTCAGCTTTTCATACAGCTGATACGCTTTTAATTTGCTCAGGGGATAGTGTTTTTCTTGAAAATAGATTTGTAAAAACACCTGGGTCTTATTTCGATTCTTTAACCAGTTCATCTGGATTGGATAGTATCGTTACCACTACTTTGATTGTTCAAAGCTCACAATCCTTTGTCCTAAATTCGATACCAGTTCAAGTTTGTGTAGGTGATCAAATTCTGTTTCAAAATTCAAGCACATCTATCGATTCTATTTTAACTTATAGATGGGATTTTGGAGACGGAACAATGCTGCTAGATACATTTGGTATGGTATATCACAGCTATTCAACAGCTGGAAACAAAACAATCTCGCTTTCCTCGCTGTCTCAACTGGGCTGTGGATTTGACACTTCTTTTGTTGTTTCTGTTAACAAAGCGCCCGATGCGGATTTTGTTTTTGATACAGTTTGCGATGGTAGTCTAACGAATGTTTCTTCACAGAATATTAATATGTTTTCTTGGGAATTTGTAATGGTGGATACTTCTATTTTGTCCTCTTCATTTTCTCGAAGATTATCCAATTTATCCTCTGTTAAGCATATTGTCATAGATAGTAATGGCTGTAAAGATTCTATTACAAAAAATATAACAACACATCCAAAACCCTTAATTTCTCTTAGTTATCCTTCGGAAATTCCGTCAGAAAATCCAATTGCTTGTATTACTAACAACACTACTTTTGCAGATTATTATTTCTGGAGATTTGGAGTTGATTCATCAATTGCAATAAGTCCATGCATTGATTTTTTTGGAAAAACAGGAATAAATGAAGTGAAATTGTTTGCATCTAATCAATTTGGTTGTTTAGATTCTTTGCTTATTGAAATTAATGTATTGGAGCCCGTTAATACTACTTTTATGCCTAACTCATTTACCCCTAATGATGATTCCTACAACGATATTTTTAAACCGTATTTTTCTGGAAATTTAAGTTACGATTTGCAAATTTTTAATAGATGGGGTGATCTGCTGTACGAGGGCAGAGAAACGGACGAAGGTTGGGACGGTACTTTTGAGGATGCAAAAGTTATGGAAGGAATATATGTTTATAAGCTCTTAGTGAAAAAGCCAGATGGAATTATTCAAGAAATTTTTGGACATGTCACTCTTACCTACTAGAACTAAATTTATTTTCTAAGAACAAAGCAAGTTGTTTATACTTAATTTAACATTCCTTCACCCTTCAATTCATCGACAATCGAAATAGATTTATTTTTCAGTTTAGATGCAAAATTCACGAAAGTTTCAATGTCTTTTGTATTGGTTGCAATTCCAAAAGAAACTCTTGTAGCTCCTCGCATTCTGCCAATCTGCTGAGACATATATTTTAAATAATTGGTAGAAGAATCAAAACTCTGATCTTTTCTACTCGAATAAAATTTTGTCATTTCTTCGTTTGAAACACAATGATTCACCTCGTCTATTCCAGGATTACAGAAACAACCCGACCTGATTGAAATGAGTTTTTTGTTTGCTTGGTTTTCTATCCAGTCGAATGGAAAAGTCTTCCCGTCCTTGTCCTGAAAATTCATAATCACTGTTCCACCTCTGTTTTCGGTATTCAATGGGCCAAATATTCGCACAACAGGAATTCCATTGTCGTGTTTTAATTGCGACATTTCTGTGAGAAAGAGCTGTGTTAATTCAACTATTCTTTTTCTAATGTTATCAATTCCAATGGATTCAATAAAATCCAATCCGAGTTTAATTGCGGGAATATCCAAGTAATTGATAGTTCCGTTCTCAAACCTTTCGTGATTGGCAATAAGTAAATGATTGCTTTTCTTTACCGAAACATAATCTACTGTTCCGCCAGCGAACCAATGTTTTTTTAGTTTAGGAAATGAATCTTTTTTCACCAAAAGACAGCCAATTCCAGTAGGAAAACCAAATATTTTATAAAATGAAACCGAAACAAAATCGGGTTGAACCTTTTTTAAATCCAACTTGCAAGTAGGTACAAATGCAGCAGCGTCCAGCAGAACATCCCAACCGTTGCCTTTTGCTGTTTTCACCCATTTCCAATCGTGCTTAACTCCAGATACATTCGATTGGGCAGGAAAACCAAATAATTTATTTTTCTTAACACCGAATGAAGTTATGTTTTCCATTAATTTATCCTCGTCTATTCTTAAATCAGATTGAAAAATAGGAGAGTAAGTATAGTCTCCACCTTTGGATTTACAATATTCTCGTATTCCGTTCACGGAGTTGTGATTGTCCGAAAGGAGTAAAAAATGACCGTTGTCTTCAAATGGATAACATTCACCCACAATTTTAAGAGCTCCAGAGGCATTAGGTGTGAAAATACAGTAGTAATCATCAGCATTAAAAAAGGAAAGAATTTTTTTTCGAGCTTCTTCCACTAATTTTGTTGCCATTTGAGAACTAGGGTTTGTGGAATGAGGATTTCCCAAAATTGATTTTTGCAATAAATTGTAATGATCCGACAACAGTGATTTGGGATGTAAGTTTCCACCTGTGTAATCCAGATAGGTTTGTCCCAAACTATCCAATCTTGAAAACTCCTTTTTTCTAAGAGCGTTGAACTGGTTGTCTGATGTTAAAGAATACTTTAATTTATTTGGTTTTTTAGGGAATAGTCTCATTTATTTCGGTGTTTTTAGAGGAATTCAAATATAATAAAAACTACCAGTTATTGTTATTTATACCCTTTGATTAACATCTTTCTTTTTTTAAATACACATTCTTTTTTTTAATACTTTTGAAAAATAAATTTAGAAATTCATGCACGCGATAGAACCCTTTTACAATTGGCGAAACCTTTATGTAGCTTCCGAAGATTATCGGTCACCTTTTTTTAAGAGAGAATACAGTGAATTTGAGTTTACGAACAAGGTGTATAATTTTTTGCTTCATCCGCAATGGGATGATTTTGGTTCCGAAACTTTGTTTGTAAAAATCATATTTGCGGATTACGACAATAATTTTGCTATCATAGAATTAATTGGAGAGTGGAACGATTGTATAGAAAATGACATCATGAATTTAAAGATTGAAGTTCTTGAAATTTTGATGGGAGAGGGGATTGATAAATTTATTTTAATAGGTGAAAATGTTTTGAATTTTCATAGTTCGGATGATTTGTACTATGAAGAATGGTTGGATGAATTAGAAGATGGCTGGATTGTATTTCTCAATTTCCATCAGCATGTTTTGGATGAATTTGGAGATGCAAACATAGACAACTTCGTATTGTGTGGCGAAGATTTTGAAATGGACAATTGGAGAACTTACAAGCCTTCTCAATTGTTTAAAAAAATTGAATCGAAAGTAGAAAATAGATTTGATTTGCCTTTGCTAGACTAAGCAACTAAGTAAGCGATGAATCCTCCAGAAATAACAAGTATTAATTTTGCCAAATTGAACTTGTGACTTTCATCCGTTTCGAACAAAATGGTAGTAGATATGTGTAAAAACATCCCAACTACTAAGGCCAAAATTTTATTCATAATGTTGCCATTGGCTTCAAAGAAATCCATGTAGTATAGAGCTACAAGATTCCCAAGTGGCGCCATCAGAGAGAAAACAAACAACCAAAAGAAGGCTCTTTTTATTTTTACATCTGATTTTATAAATAAAGTCATCAAGGCAATTGCGATAGGGAATTTGTGAAGTAAAATACTAATCAAAAACGAGTGTTCATCCGAGTGAATAAAACCATGGGAGTGATTGTGATCTAAGGTTTCATTTGCGAGAGGAAGTCCTTCCAGAAATGCATGAATACACAAACTTATAAGTAGAGGTGCAAAAAACTTAGAGCTTGCATTTTTGTGTGCATGAATGTGTCCGTGCTCTATTCCTTGAGAAAAATATTCCAACACGAGTTGAACCAAAAAACCAAGCAGCACGAATATACCAATTGATGTATCGTGGTTGGCATACACTTCCGGAATTAAATGCAAGGCTGCAATTCCAAGCATAAAAGCTCCACTGAACGCTAATAAGTACCTAAGTCCGCTTGTGATTTTTTCTTTCAAAAAATAAACCAAACCACCGCCAAGCATTACAACGCCTGCTAATAAAATGTAGGTAAAAAAATTATCCATTTACTTTTTGTGCTATCAATATTAATCTTTCTGAATCTTGCTGATTGTATTCCTCTAACGAATAGTTACCAAAGGTAGCAATGATTTTTAATCCTGTGTGTGAAAATAAGGATTCAAATTGAGGCAGATCTATTGCTTGAACTTTTTCTTGGAAAGAAAATGTTTTGTTATTGTCTTTAAAATTTATGTATTTGATGATTTGTCCTTCAACTATTTCTCTTTTTAAGTCGAATTGAACTCCTTCTATTTCTTTGGTCTCTTCTCTCACTAAATCTCTCACAACTCGGTGGGCATTAAAAAAATCCAAAACAAATATTCCTTCTGGCATTAGTGTTTTTTCAACCGATTGAAGCATTATTATGTTTTCTTCGTTAGACTCGAAATAACCAAAACTGGTAAACATATTAAACACATAATTGAACCCATTTTCTGTATATATCTCTCTCATATCATGCACATCAAAGTGCAAAGTTTCGTTGCTCGATTCATTGGCTGTTTCGATACTATTGGGAGATAAATCTACACCGGTTACATTAAATCCTAGCTTGTTTAAAAAAAT
>JAHEIE010000034.1 GCA_024639505.1 Crocinitomicaceae bacterium | reverse complement strand
AGTGATTTTTCTTACATTGCGTCAAAAAGAGCAATTCTTCAGACTTTACAATTAAAAATATTTGCTCACGCCAATTACAGCAAAATGGATTTGGTGAATTTAAAAAACAGATATTTAAAAACACTAGAAGAAACAAGAGAGACGGAAGACAAGTTTTCTGTATTGCAAGGACTTGCATACCTAGAAGGATTTTATCTTCACAACACAGATACTGCCGAAATTATTTACAAGCAGTTACTTAATTTCCCTGGAATTAATGATAAACAAAAAGGGAAAGTAAAAGTAGAATTGGCTGATATTTATATGTTAAACAACGAAATATGGGATGCTTCTTTACTTTACATGCAAGTAGAAAAGAAATTCAAACACGATGTCATAGGCTCAGAAGCTAAATATAAGAACGCTAAATTATATTATTACAATGGAGATTTTGAATGGGCCCAAAATCAACTCGATGGTTTGAAAGCATCTACTTCAAAACTAATTTCAAACGATGCCATCGATCTGTCTTTGCTGATTACAGACAATTACAACATGGATACCACTCCCCTTAATATGAAGCAATTTGCTCAGGCAGATTTACTCATTTTTCAAAATAAATTTAGTGAGGCTGAATTGTTGTTTGATTCTATTCTCAGCAGAAATTCATCACATAGTTTGGTTGATGAAATTGCTTTTAAAAAGTATGAAATTGCATATAAAAAGCAAGATTTTAATTTAGCTGAAAAGCACTTGAATTCAATATTATCTAATTACGCTGACGGCATATTGGCAGATAATGCTCTCTTTAAGTTAGCAGAATTGAATGAAAACCAACTGAATGATTCAAGAAAAGCAATGAGCTTTTACGAAAAACTTATTTTTGAATATCCAGGGAGTTTATTTGTAATAGAATCTCGAAAACGCTACAGAGCATATCAAGAAGAATTTCCTTCTGATACGATACAAACTATTGTAAAATAAAAAAGTCCTCAGCAAGCTGAGGACTTTTTTTATTCATTCGATCTATGATTTATTTCTTCAACAAATCTCTAATTTCTGCTAACAAATCTTCTTGTGAAGGACCTGCTGGTGCTGGTGCAGCTTCTTCTTCTTTCTTTTTAGTTTTGTTGTAAGCCTTGATAATAATGAACAATACAAATCCAACCAATACAAGGTTTATGATTGAGTTGATCCATTCACCGTACATAACAGCATTCATTGGAGTTACAATAGCTCCATCTGCATCTAAAACTGCTTCTGAAAGTACAAACATTAAGTCAGAGAAATCTACACCTCCAGTAAAATGACCAACAATTGGCATTATAACTTTTGTAGTAAATACTGAAATAACTTCTTTTATTGCTCCTGCAATAATAACCGCTACGGCTAATTCGATTACATTTCCGGTGAGGATAAATGCTTTAAATTCTTTTAACATTATTTGATAGTTTATTGGTTAATAAAAACAAATATAAGGAAAATCCAAATTGTCGAAATTTTAATATCTATTTTTTACAAATAATCGTATCAAAATGCGGGCTATAGCCCGCCCAAAGCCCCAAAGCTCCATTCGAAATATTGGAAGGAACATTCACAGGTGTAGCAAACGGACTTCCTGTTGATAAAATCTGTTCTTCAGCAACGCTAATAAAAGAGAACACTCCTTGATCTATAGAACAAAATTTTACTACCACTGTATCTCCAACTTTATAAAATCCTCTTTCTGGGGCCTGATCATCAAATTTATCTGAAGCTACTGGTCTTCCGTATCCAAATTCAAAATTTGTTCCATTCACAAACTCATCATCAAAAACCGAACTCGATGGTGTCAAAAAGTTGTTATCTTTCTGTTGACCTATCAAAGAACCGTACGTATATGAATTAATGCGCTGAGCAAACCATCTATAATAATTGTTTTTTGAAACTGGGTCTGTCATTTCAGCATACAAAAAACCCAAAGAATCTCTGTCGCCAAATACTTCAAACCATGCAGAATCTAAGGGGACAGGATTTACTAATTGAGTAGAGCCAACGTACTCCTCATTGTTCCACGAGATTTTTATCTCATACGTTTTTCCGACTTCTCCAAGCATAGATAAATCAACGTAGCCGCAAATATCATAGGTACTTAATAAATTCATAGGAATTCCTACCAATTCGCTCAGTTGTCTTTGTTGAGCTGAATTGAGTGTAGATGTGCAAAGTTTGGTCATTTGGTTGGTAATTGTACCGTCCGAAATCGTAATAGTAGCATCGGAAACATAGCTGTTTGCTACCGAAGATATATCAGTTGGGTCAAAATAAGGTGTGGATTTACTCAGAATTACGTATGGAAAAGCGCCTGTTTCTATTACTCCTTCTACCACAAGTTTTTCTTCTGGTCTTGGTAAATCAACATCTATTTCTTTTTCGCAGCTCACAAGAAAAAGAGAGCTTACAAAAAGTAAAAAAAGCACTGTATTTTTATTTATTGATGTCATATTAAAAACTAAAATTCCAGGTGATTGAAGGTAAAATAGGAAACAACGAAACTTGAATTGCAGCCACATCCAAAGTTCCTTGGGTGAGATTGCCAGTATTATCAAAATAGATAAAGTAAGGGTTTCTTCTGTTGTAGAGGTTGAATACAGAAAAATTCCAGCTAGAAGTAAACTTCTTTTTCACTTTTTTTATCTCACCTGTTTCAATGTCCTTGTATTCCTTGAACTTCTTACCTGTGTATGTCGCAGAAATATCTGCTCTGTGATAAGAAGCCATTCTGTAACTATTTCTGTCTGCGTATTCTACCAATAATTCACCCTCCACAAAATACTTGGAAGCCGGAAGTGTAATGGAATTTCCTGTAGCATACACAAATATAGCTCCGAAAGTCCATTTTTCTCCCAAATTATAACTAGCAGTAATGGACAAATCATGCCTTCTGTCAAATTTTGCTGGGTATTCTTTTCCTTGGTTCAATTCATCAAATTGTCGCATTGTTCTCGACCATGTGTATCCAATCCAACCATTTAGATTGCCCAATGATTTTTTTAGAAAAAACTCAGCTCCATAAGAGTATCCTTTCCCAAAAGTCAACTGATTATCGATATTATCATTCACACCATCACTTGGGTCTGCTCCGTCTTTGAACTCTACTAAATTTCTTAAATCTTTGTAATACAACTCAAGAGAAGCTTCGTAAGCATTTTTCTTGAAGTTTTTGAAATAGCCGAGATTCAGCTGGGTAGCTTGCTGGGGTTTTACAATATCTGTGGAGGGAATCCACAAATCTGTGGGCAAAGAATTTCCACCAACTGATACCAAATGCATGTATTGATAATTGAGAGTAGCTCCAAATTTCATAGAACTAGTTTCATTCAAAGTGTATCTTCCCGTTAGCCTTGGTTCCGGTTTTACAAATGTTTTTAAAGATTGAAACTTGTCGTAATCAATTTCCTCGATGGTATTTCCATCGTTGTCCTTTATGTATCTTTTAAACGGACCAATGTGCTGAAATGTAGACAACCTGAATCCTGCATTTAGTTTTAACAACGGAGAAATTTCTATATCATCCAAAAAATAAATTGCACCTTCATTGGCATACAATCGAACTGCACCGCCCAAATCAAACTCGGTATCGCCTTGCGTTGCCGTTACATTATTGGGGATAAAAGTATGGTAAGTGTAATTCAGACCGAATTTAATTGTGTTTTTTGGATTGGGATAATAACTGAAATCTGCTTTTAGGTTCCAATCTCTTATTCCTGAATACAATCCAAAGCTGAAATCTTCTTGTCTTCCCTCGAATGTAAAATCATAAGAGCTATAAATTGCGGTTGTGTTCAGAAACAATTTATCAGAAAAAATATGATTCCATCTGAGTGCAGCGGTCGCATTTCCCCAAGGAATATTAATCGTGAATCCCGATTCTGCTTGAACATAAGTAAATACATCTTTCCCAAAATAACCACTTAAAAATAGCCTGTCTTTATCCGAAATCTGATAGTTCAGTTTAGCATTGAAATCATAAAAATAATAACCAGAACCTTTGATTGGTGAATCGTCCTTGATAAATGGCTGGGCGAGTTCCGAAATGTATGTCCTTCGTCCGGAAACAATGAACGAACTTTTGTTCTTTTGAATCGGACCTTCCAATGTCAATCGCGAAGCTATTAATCCAATTCCTCCATCTCCATGAAAACTGCGGTCGTTTCCTTCTTTCATCGAAATATCTAATACTGAAGACAATCTTCCTCCATAATTTGCTGGCATTCCTCCTTTTATCAGATTTACATTTTTAATAGCATCTGCATTAAAAACAGAAAAAAATCCAAAAAGATGAGCTGCATTGTACACAACTGCTTCATCCAACATAATAAGGTTTTGGTCTGGACCTCCTCCCCTTACATAAAATCCCGAATTTCCTTCGCCCGAGGATTGAACTCCAGGAAGCAGTTGAATCGTTTTGAGAACGTCAACTTCTCCCATAAATGCAGGTAAATTTTTAATTTGTTCCACATCCAGTTCCACAGTTCCCATTTGTGTTCCTTTTGTGTTTTCATCACCTTTTTCAGCTTCTACTTTAAACTCCGAAATCACAACATCAGAACCAGTTAATTCCTTGTTTAAGGTAATACTTTCGTTCAATTTTATTTGCTCCAAAAAATCTTTGTAACCTACATAAGAACACACTATTGTATATTCTCCAGCCGGAATTGTAAGTGAATAAAATCCGTAAACATTGGTAGATGCACCAATCTTTAATTCTTTAACAAACACTGTTGCTCCAATCAATGTTTCTCCTGACTGAGAATCTTTAATAGTTCCACTTATTGTTACATTTTGTGAGATAGAAAAAAAGGAATAAATTAGAAAAAAGAATAAAATTATTGGGTTTTTCATTATGCGTTTTAACAATTAGATAGAGTATAAAAGTATAAAAAAAGGAGGTAACTTGTTTCAAGTACCTCCTTACTATTTTGTTAATGTTTAATCATTACTTTGTAAATAACAATTCTCTCAATTTTGGCATTGGCCACATCGAGTCGTCTATTAAGATTTCGAGTTTATTTACGTGGTAAGCTATTGTGTCAAAATGAATCTTTACCGTATCGCAGTACGCTACTGCTTTGTCAAATGGATCTTCAATTTTGTTGGCTTTCTTTCTCATGTCCAACATAGTTTCCAAATTCTTCTTCAATGCAGTAAGGTGAGTTGATAATTCGCTCAACACACTCAATTGAGTGTAACAATTTTCTTTAAATTCTTTTTCACCAAAAATTGCTTTCATTCCTGTTACGTTTTGTAACAATACATTCTGGTATTTTACGGCAGCTGGTATGATATGGTTTTGGGCCAAATCACCTAACATTCTTCCTTCTATTTGAATTTGTAATTGATACATTTCTAACTGAATCTCTTGCCTTGCATGGTATTCCACTTCCGTAAAAATCCCCATTTCAGAAAATAGATCAACGTATTTCTTTTCCGATACCTTTTGTACTGCTCTTGGTGTATCTTTCAGGTTAGAAAGACCTCTTTTTGCAGCTTCTTTCACCCACTCTTCACCGTATCCATTTCCTTCAAAACGAATTATTTTCGATTCCTTGATCAACTTTTGAATCTCTTTCAAGATTGCCATGTCTTTCTTTTCTCCTTTTTTAATCCTTGCGTCCGTTGATTTTTTGAACTCTTGCAATTGTTTTGCAATAATCGTATTCAATGCAATCATTGGAGTCGCACAATTTGCCGTAGAACCTACTGCTCTAAATTCAAACTTATTCCCTGTAAAAGCAAAAGGCGAAGTTCTATTTCTGTCAGTATTATCCAGCATCAACTCTGGAATTTTACCAATGTTCAGTTTCAGAGCAGTTTTCTCGTCCGGTGTCATCGTTCCAGACTTTACATTTTTTTCCAAATTATCCAACATTTTAGTTAATTGTTGACCGATAAATACAGAAATAATAGCTGGTGGAGCTTCGTGACCTCCCAATCGATGATCGTTACTTGCTGTAGCAATACTAGATCTCAAAATATCAGAATAATCATGTATCGCTTTGATTGTATTCACAAAGAAAGTCAAGAATCTTATGTTCTCTTTTGGATTTTTTCCAGGTTGCAATAAGTTTACACCTGTATTGGTAGAAAGCGACCAGTTGTTGTGTTTTCCAGAACCATTCAATCCTGCAAATGGCTTTTCGTGAAGCAATACTTTAAAGTTATGTTCATCTGCTACTTTTTCCATAACATCCATCAACAATAAGTTGTGATCTACGGCTAAGTTTGTTTCTTCAAAAATTGGAGCACACTCAAATTGGTTAGGCGCTACTTCATTGTGTCTTGTTTTTACAGGTATTCCTAATCTTAAAGCTTGTTTTTCGAAATCTCTCATAAAAGCTGTTACCCTATCCGAAATTGTTCCGAAATAATGATCATCCAATTGCTGACCTTTTGCTGGTTTGTGTCCAAACAAAGCTCTACCTGTCATCATAATATCAGGACGAGCATTGTATAATGCAGAATCAATCAAGAAATACTCTTGTTCCCATCCCAAAGTAGCCTGAACTCTATTGATATTCTTATCAAAATATTGACAAACAGCAGTAGCTGACTCATCAATTTTATTCAACGCTTTCAACAATGGCATTTTATTATCCAAAGCTTCACCTGTGTAGGCAATAAATATGGTAGGAATACACAAAGTTGTTCCCATTATAAATGCTGGCGAAGAAGGATCCCAAGCAGTATATCCTCTTGCTTCAAATGTATTTCTTATTCCTCCATTTGGAAAACTAGAAGCATCTGGCTCTTGTTGTACCAATAATTCTCCTCTAAATTTTTCTATCGCTCCATTTTCAGATGTTTCAAAAAATGCATCATGTTTTTCTGCTGTAGACCCAGTTAGCGGCTGAAACCAGTGAGTATAATGTGTCACTCCTCTTTGCAAAGCCCATTCCTTCATTGCATTTGCAACTTGGTTAGCTACTTCTCTGTCAATTCTTGTTCCATCATTGATTGATTTCTGAACACTTTTGAAAACTTCTCCAGACACGTGATTTCTCATTTTGTCATCAGTAAAAACATCCTTTGCAAAAATTTCTGAAATTTTTTGAGGAGTAATTTCCATTTCTTTTGCCTTTCTACTATTTATAGTTTCGAGGGCATTGAATCTTGTTTGAGCCATTATTTCTTTGTTTTTTTAAAAATATATACAAATGTAATTATTTTTAGGGGGTCAAAACCTAAATTATCATAAAATTTTATCAACACCCCCCTATTTTTTAATTCAAAACTCAATTTCTTCAATAAAAACAAAGAAACACCCAGTAAAACCGATAATCAAAATCAAATAACCAATAAAAAATCAAAGTAAACCATTTAATAACTAACACTGAAAAAGAAAACATAAAATAGTTAGTATTGAAAAAACCAATAAAAAAACATCCCAAATGAAAACTATAATTTCACTTCTCGCACTTTTGTTATTGAATACTATTAGTTATACTCAAACTGGTAAAATTGACATAAACAATATAGATGCAACCATAAATCCTTCAAATGTAATGTTTCAAACTTTAGTTCCTGATACGAACGTATATTTTAAAACATTAAAAAGAACTAATCAAACGACCATATTCTCCTCAGCCGTTTGGATCACAGGATTAAGAAGTGTTGACTCCAATTTACAAGGCTCTTATCAAAGTTATATATTCGGGAGTAATTTTAATAATACTTTTTCAACTGGTCCTTTGTCTTGTGTTGCTGGATCAGGAACTGGTGGAAAAAAAGATTTTGGAGCTGCAACAATTTCATCTTCACAAGAAACTCTTTGGAATAAAGTGTTTTGTGCAAACAAATGGGATATAGAGTTATTTGTAAATTGGTATTTATGTACTCAAGATCCTTTCTGCGACACTTCTATCTCTTTTCCAAGTTACACTATACCAAGTTCTATATTAGATTGGCCTGCACATGGAGATTTATCAGAATCTCAAGATCATAACTTAGCTCCTTTCGTAGATATAGATTCTGATGGCAATTACAATCCTAATAACGGAGATCACCCTTGTATAAAAGGAGATCAATATTGCTGGTTTGTTATCAATGATAAAGGCCTTTCTCTTGATAGTAGAATGGGAATAGAAATACATGTGGAGGTTTATTCATTTGACAAAGATTCTTTGAACCCTTTGAGCAATACATTATTCATAGGTAGGGATATAATTAATAGAAGTACAGTTACTTACAACGAATTTACAGTTGGGCAGTTTACTGATTTTGATCTTGGATGTGCTGATGATGATTATATTGGCTCCATGCCCATTTTAAACTCATATTACGGCTACAATGCTGACCCAATCGATGATAATTGTTATGGAGGAGTTTCTCAATATGGAACAAATCCACCTGCTCAAAGTGTTACTTTTCTGAACAAAACAATGGCTAAAAGCATGTTTTACGATAATTCAGTGGGTGTACAATCAGCCCCCAACAATTTAATGGAAGCACACAATTACTTGAATGGAAAATGGAATGACGGTGTGCCATTACACTATGGCGGAAATGGATATCCTGCACCAATTGGAACATCTATCAGTGGGGTTGTTTATAATCACATTTATCCCTTTTCAACACCAATAGGAATATCCCCATGGACAGAATTTACAGCAGGAAACCCAGCTGGAGACCGAAGAATGTTAGGTTCAATTGCTCCTACTACCCTAGCTCCTGGTGATGTTATTGAATTAGATTTAGCCTATGTTTTCTCCAGAAGTGACTCAGGAAATTTAAAAAGCGTAGATCAATTATACAGAGACATTCAAACTGTGCAATCGTTTTACAACGATTCTATTTCTTCTACTTGTCAAGCTTTTGTATTATCCGTTCCTGAAGAAAATTTGATTGCTGCCAAAGTGCTTCCAAATCCTAGTACAAACTATTTCACAATAGAAACTGAGGGGAAATCGCTAAGAATTGATATTACCGCTATTGATGGTAAACTAATTACAAGCGAATTAGAATTAAACCAATCGGCAAGAATTGACGCTACAAATTGGTCTGACGGCTTGTATTTATTAAAACTATATGATGAAAGAGGAAATTCTAAAGTATGGAGAATTATAAAAAATTAATTTCATCTAGTTAAAAAACCTTCCTCTTATTTATATTTTATATTGAGAGGTGAGAAGGTTTTTTTTATGCATTTTTTTAATCAATTAGTTTCATTTACTTTTAGGACGTGAAATTAGCTGTTATCATAGTCAACTACAACGTAAAGTACTTTCTCAAGCAATGCTTGGAATCTGTATATAACTCTACTAGCTTAGAGAATATAGAAGTGTATGTGGTTGATAATGATTCAAAAGACGGCTCGGTAGAAATGATGGTAGAATCATTTCCTAAGGTAAAACTCATCGCAAATAAGAAAAATGTAGGTTTCTCAACCGCTAACAATCAGGCAATAAAAGAAACGAATGCCGATTATGTTGTTTTGCTAAATCCCGATACTTTAGTCCAATCAGATAGCTTTGAAAAAGTTATAAAATTCATGGATGAACATCCCGATGCTGGTGGACTAGGTGTAACCATGATTGATGGAAACGGAAAATTTCTTCCAGAATCGAAAAGAGGTCTTCCGACTCCGGAGGTGGCATTCTTTAAAATATTCGGGTTTTCTAAAATTTTTCCAAAGTCCAAAAAATTCGGGAAATATCATCTTGGGTATTTAGATAAAAACGAAACCCATAAAATAGAGGTGTTATCTGGAGCTTTTATGGCAATGAGAATGGAAACACTGGACAAAGTTGGCTTGTTGGACGAAGATTTCTTTATGTATGGCGAAGACATCGACTTATCCTACAGAATAACTCAGGGCGGCTACGAAAACTACTATTTCCCTGGCACTACAATTATTCATTACAAAGGAGAAAGCACAAAAAAAAGTAGCGTAAATTATGTGTATGTTTTTTACAAGGCAATGGCCATTTTTGCAAAAAAACATTTTGAATCGAACAAGGCAAGTTTGTTTTCTAAACTCATAAACATCGCAATTTTCTTTAGCGCAAGCTTAGCTATTATAAAGCGTTTTTTCTCTTTATTCTTTCTACCAATTATTGATTTCTGTGCTGTTTTCTTTGGGCTCCATGTAGTAAAAACAATCTATCAAGATGATCACGGATTGTTTCATCAGCCGCAATTAATTAATATTTCTTTTGCCATTTATTCGCTGCTCATTCTCATCGCAGTGTTCTTTGCTGGTGGTTACGACAGGCCCATAAAACTTCAAAAAGTAGTAAAAGGCGTATTCATAGGCTCTCTTCTCACTAGCTTAGTGTATATATTCGTAGCAAACAACTATTACTTTAGTATTGGAAGTGCTTTGCTAGGGATTGTTATTATTATGATTGGTCTTACAGGAATCAGGTGGATCCTTCATTTCTTTAAAATAAAAAAATACCGAATCAATTTTTTCAGGAAAAGGATCGTAATTATTGGCGACCAAAAAGAAAGCGACAAAGTTAATAATTTAGTAGAACACACACAGCTTTACTCTTCTATTGTAGGAACAGTTTCTCCTTTCCATACGAACAACGAAGAGTATTTGGGCGATCTTACTCAGCTAAAATCCCTAAAAGAAAAACACAGAATAAATGAAGCTATATTTTGCGCAGAAAACGTGAATTATGATGCTGTCATTCAGACTTTAATTGATTTTCAAGACACAGACATACAATTTAAACTTGCTCACACCAATGATATGTTTGTACTGGGGAGTACCGATATGAATACTTCGGGAGAATTGCATACCATCAAAGTACTAGGTATAGAATCGAGCGAAAATAAAAGAAGTAAAAGACTGATAGACATCAGCTTTTCTCTTAAATGTTTTGTTTTTTCTCCCGTTTTAATTCTCTTTCAGAAAAATAAAATGAATTTTTTGGCTAATTCTTGGTCAGTTTTGAAAGGCAAAAAATCATGGGTTGGATATACTTCTAATGACTGGATTAATGATTTGCCAAAAATCAAAAAAGGAGTTTTTTCAATGACTGATTTAGTAGATTCCTACACAAATGAGCATAGATTGAATACTATTTATGCAAAAGATTATTCTCTGTGGAGAGACATCGCAATCATTAAGAAGAACCTGGTTCGATTAGGGAACTAAATGCTAATTATTCAGTTGAAACTTAAGATTACCCGATTTAAAATCTTTGTATCGGATTGCCAAAATTGCCAAAAGTTTAGTGAACGATTCAAAAGCTAATTCTGTTTCATCAGATATTTCTTTTTTCTGAATCTTTAAAGTCAACTTACCATAAAGTCCTGTGAGGCATATTTCTATGTCACTCATTCCCTCAGTTCCAGATTTATCTCTTAATTCCTGGATGTATCCTCCTGCCTCAGAATGAATTTCTTGATATTCAGTATCTTCCAAGGAAGTAAGAAGTGTATTATGAAGAAAATTCATTTCATCCATTGTTTCGTGGACTCTCGCGATGTGTCCTTTTTCTTTCAAATCATTTGATTTCATCTCTTCGATGATTTCCACATACCATTTTTTTACATCCTCGCGAGCTTCTTCAATAGAAGTCATTACGGCAATATAATGATCAAAGATATCTTCTATTTTGAAATCGAAACTGCGTATAATAGTTTCTACCTGAAACATGTAAATCACATATTCTGCAATATTTTCTTTTTTCTTTTGGTTGGCTATAAGCATTACTTAGTTGCTGTAGGTTTGTTTTGTGAATATTCCTTATTAATGGCATCAACCACATAATTAGAAATATCATAATTTGGGTTTGAGTACAAAATAGAACCTCCACTTTGGTAAATCAAAATAAAATCGAATCCAAGAGTCTTTGCAAAAGATTGACAGAAACTTTGAACTTTTAGGTAGTAGTTTTCCATTTCTTCTGATTTCATAATCATGTACTCCTGCTCTTGCTCCTGCGAAAATTGATACATTTTTTGTTGCAAGCTTTGCTCCATTTGCATGATTTCGTTTTGCAGTTCCATCAATTTAGCCTGCTCCGTTTCCAATTGCTTGTCTGTAAGAGTTGGTGCTTTTATCGTGTATTGATTCTTTTTTGACTCAAAGTCAGAAATCATATTCTTGTAATTCCTTTCATAAGATCTTTTCTTAGCCTCTATATTTCCTTGCAACTCCTTTTCTTTTTTTGCAATTCTATCTTCTACATCTCTCAACATGATTAAGTTTTTATTCAAAGAATCATTGTTTACATAAGCAATTTTAATTGGCTTTGCCGCAATGTTAGAATCTAAACTCATAAACTTAGCAAGCGAATCCTCCATCATCACAACAGGCTCATTTACTTCGGAAAGTACTGTAGCTGGAGCCGATTTTTCTGATGAAAAATGTAAATAAAATAATACAGCTACTGCTATAATTAAGACAACATTAAGAATTGTTCCTACTTGTTTCATGACGGTTAATTTTTGTTTGATTCCTGCAAATTTAATACATTCTACCACTCTACCAATTCACTATCACTTAAATAATCAATTTTGTGATTGCATTAACTTTTTTTAACTGAATGAGTGCTCGACTTATTTTTCGTAAGTTTGGCTTAACTATTGCACTACACATTTTATAAAAAGAAACTATGAAACGAGCTATATTTCCGGGATCATTTGACCCAATTACCAAAGGACACCAAGCATTGGTGCAAAGAGGACTTGAATTATTTGATGAAATTATTATTGCAATTGGCTCAAACGCCAATAAAAAATACATGTATACTCTGGAGGAAAGAATAAAATTTATTGAACAAACCTTTGAAGGAGAGCCAGGAGTAAAAGTAGAATCTTACGAAGGGTTAACAACCGATTATTGCGAAAGAAAGGAAGCGAAATTTATGCTCAGAGGTCTCAGAACTTCTCCAGATTTTGAATTTGAAAGAGCAATTGCACAAATTAATAAAGAAATGAAACCAAATTTAGAAACTGTGTTTTTAATCACCTCTGCCGAACTTTCTGCCATTAGTTCTTCCATAGTTCGAGACATTATCAAAAATAATGGTGACGCTTCTCCGTTTCTTCCTAGCGAACTAAAACTAATTTAATTCTATGAAGCTTCATCTCCTCTCATTATTTGTCTTTTTCTTTTTGTCTATCAATGTTTTTTCAACAAAAATAAGTGGAAATACGTTCAAACCTTTTGTAGGAAAAACGGTGAATTTAATCGAATACACGGATTACATCACTCTCAATTACAATGTATTGCAGACAACAAAGGTAGATTCCTTGGGGAACTTTTTTTTCGATTATAAAATCAATGAAACGCAGCAAGCAATCATTCAGATTGAATACCTTATTGGAATCATTTATTTAGACCCTAATCAAGAATATTCGATTAAATTCCCACCCAAATCGGAAGATGGAACCTACAAATTGACAAGAAATAACGTGAATATCATTTTCGATTCCATTCCCATGAATGACATAAATGGACTAGTTCTGGAATTTGATAGATTGTATGATCAATTTCTTCAAGACAATAGATACAATGTTGGAAAAAGCATATTTCACGCTCAATTAGATACTTTCAAAACGAGCGTTCAAAATCAATTTAAGGGAGTAAAAAACTCTTATTTCAAAAACTACGTTCGTTATAGTATTGCAGATTTAGAATTAGTAACTCCCTCATCTCACCTAAAAGTGAACAAATTAGGGCTTTACAATACGCACATTATCAATAAAAAAATAAACACAAAACATCATGCCCAGATGAGATTTTTATTGAATTTTTATGAAAAAACATTAAACAATCAGATAGGAAAAGTAGGAAGTAAAATCACAGCTATACTTCAGGAAAAACCAAGTTATATCGCTTTGGATACCTTATTAGAAAAAGATTATTTCTTCAAAATGAAATCAATAAGGGAACTGGTTATCGCAGAAAACCTATACTCCCTTTATTACAATCAAAATTACTCACCAATTGTAATCCTCGATTTATTGAAAGAGACCAAAGAAAAAGGGACAAACGAGGAGATTTCGGTTATCACAAATGAAATAATTAAAAACATAACCAAGTTAATTCCCGGAACTACTCCTACTCCAATCAAGTTATTGAATCAAAAAAGAGAAATCATTTCCACCTCAGATTTTGCTGGGAAATACGTTTACATCAACTTCTGGGCACAATGGAACAAAGATAGTCAGGCCGAAATGGATGTGTTTACTCGTTTACAAGAAGAATATGGCGGAATCATAGAGTTTGTAAGCATCAATATAGACGCCAGTTACAAGAAGTATGAATCATATTGTGCTTCTCACCCAAATTACGATTGGAATATGCTTTACTACGGTGGGAATTCTAACTTGCTAGATGAATTTAATATTTATGCAATTCCACATTATGTTTTGCTCGATAAAGAAGGGAAAATAATTCATGCTCCGGCCGCCAAACCAATTCCAAACGGACAAAACATTTCTATAGAGATGCTGTTTCATGATTTAAAAAAGAAAGAATCTAAGCCAAGAACTTTTAGAATAGGAACTAAATAGAACAAAAAAAAGTCCCTTCGCTATCGAAGGGACTTTTTTTGTTCTATTTCTTTTTCAATTAACTTTTAGGAACTATCTCTGGACAAATTTCTCGTCTGTATTGCGTAAACAGATCTTTTTGTTTTTGTTTCAATTCAGGTGTTAAGTTATCTCTGAAAGATTTCTTTTCCCCTAACGGATCAAAACACTGCTGAAACTCGGCTTGTAAAATTTGATACTTCTCATAAATTACAGAATCCAAGTTTTGCGCATCGACAGTATCTACAAAATTATTCAAAGGACCTGCACAATTGCAATATTCCGCAGTATGTTGTTTAATAGTTTCCTCAAAACTAATTGCTGTTGTTTCTTTGGGTTTGTTCTTATTACTTTCGCAGGCAAAAAGAAAAATTAACCCTAGAGATATCGTAACAATAGTTTTCATCTATAGAGTTTTTTATCTTTTGTTCAATTCAACGTAATTTCTTGCATTTGCTCCAGTATATATCTGACGAGGTCTTCCTATTGGTTGCTTCGTTTCGATCATTTCTTTCCACTGTGCAATCCATCCTGGCAATCTTCCAATTGCAAACATTACTGTAAACATTTCTGTAGGTATTCCTATTGCTCTGTAAATAATTCCAGAATAAAAATCTACGTTAGGATACAATTTTCTGTCTACAAAATATGGATCTTCAAGAGCTGCTGCTTCTAATTTTTTAGCGATGTCCAATACAGGGTCATTAATGCCTAATTTATCCAATACATCGTCACAAGCTTTTTTGATGATTTTAGCTCTCGGATCAAAGTTTTTGTATACTCTGTGACCAAACCCCATCAGTCTGAAAGAATCGTTTTTATCTTTAGCCTTGTTCAAATATTTAGTTACATCACCACCATCGTTTTTAATGTCTTCCAACATTTCGATTACCGCTTGGTTAGCTCCACCATGAAGTGGTCCCCACAATGCTGAAATTCCAGCAGAGATAGAAGCGTACAAGTTAGCTTGAGAAGAACCAACGATTCTTACCGTAGAGGCTGAACAGTTTTGTTCGTGATCTGCATGAAGAATGAATAACAAATCGAGCGCTTTTGCAACCACAGGATCAATTTGATACTCTTCGGAAGGAACTGAGAACATCATTTGCAAGAAATTCTCACTGTAGTTCAATTCGTTCTTAGGATATACAACAGGGTGTCTTTGGGCATTTTTATGAGACCAAGCGGCAAGAGTTGGTATCTTTCCTATCAATCTATAAATTGTCAAATCAATTGCATCTTCACTTCTATTTGGATCTTGCGACTCTGGATAAAATGATGACAATGAATTGATCAAAGAACCTAGCACTCCCATTGGGTGAGCGTTATGAGGAAAAGCTTGGTAAAACTTTCTCATGTCTTCAGCTACCAAAGTGTGCTTTCTGATGTTCTCGTTAAAATCTTCTAATTGCTCTTTGTTTGGCAATTCTCCTTCTATCAATAAATAAGCTACTTCAAGGAAAGTTGATTTTTCTGCCAACTCTTCAATTGAATATCCTCTATAACTAAGAATTCCTTTTTCTCCGTCCAAAAACGTAATACCACTCTCGGTAGCACCCGTGTTTTTGTATCCTGGATCGAGAGTTACGTACCCTGACTGTCCTCTTAGTTTTGAAATATCAATCCCTTTTTCGTTTTCAGATCCAGTTATCACCGGAAACTCAAATGTTTCCCCGTCTAAAATGAATTTAGCTGTTTCGCTCATAGTTTATTTATAAAAAATTTGAAGTATTAATGTATGATGCAAAATTGTAATTCACATCTCACTGCGAATATAAAAAATAATAGGGGTAAAAAGCAATTTTGAAATGTAAATTTCACCGTGACATCAGCAAATATTTATTTTTTTAATTAAAAAGAAGAAACTTGACTGTTTTATGTCATTTGGAACATAGAACCATCGTTTTTTACTAACGACATAAATTCTGCTAAAATTGCAGCCGTTGCGCCCCAAACCACTTTATTATTCAATTCCAAATAGGGAGTTTTTAATAAAATACCTCCTTTCAATTTCACTTTGGTTTCTTTCACAATTTCAGGATCAAACAAATCAGAAACTGCAACTTCTATTATTTCTTTCACCTCTTTTTCTTCTTTCACAAAAATAGGTGGTTCCACACAAACTCCTACAAAAGCCGAAACCAAAAAATTACTTGGCGGAATGTATATTTCTGACAATTCCCCAACACACTCAATTTTGCAAGACTCCACTCCTATTTCTTCAAAAGTTTCGCGCAAAGCTGTGTCGTATTTTGTCAAGTCTTCTTGTTCTATTTTGCCCCCAGGAAAACTAATTTGATTGGCATGAACTCCTTCATAATCTTGTCTTTGCATAAGAGGAAAATACCAATCTCCATTTTTTTTATACAACATCAACAAAACTGATCCTTCTCTCCTATTCTCAGGAATTATTTTGGTTAAAGCTCGATATGGCGTCATTTTTAAATGCTCGCTCATTCCAGGCAATTCGTTAGATAAAATAGATTTTAGTTTATTGATTACGGTTTCCATTCTTTTTTATTCTTGTGGCACAAAGTAAAGAGATTTTGAATTAATACAATAACGTAATCCTGTAGGTTCTGGTCCATCGACAAAAACATGTCCTTGATGACCTTTGCAAACTCCACAAACTACCTCAGTTCTTTGCATTCCATGCGAATTGTCGGGAACAGAAAGAACGTTACTCTCAATTTTGTCATAAAATGACGGCCAACCCGTTCCAGATTTAAACTTTGTATTGGATCGAAACAAAGGAGTAGCACAACCTTTGCACACATAAACACCCCTCTTTTTGTTGTTTACGTATTCGCCAGTAAAGGCTCGTTCGGTTCCTTTTTCTCTTAAAATGTAATATTCCATTGAGGTTAAAATTCCTTTCCAATCCTCGTTCGATAGTTGAGAATAATCCTTAGTTGTATCTCGCTCAAAATTGATTGGCTCTTCTACCGAAATAGAAACTTTGGCTTGTTCCTCATTCATTTCATTTTTGGAAACATTGGAAACGGATTGAGAGCATGAAAAAAGAAAAAATGCAAATAAAATTGTTAGAGTGATTTTCATAAAAAGATATTTCAATAAATTTAATACATAAATAGGTAGGATTCATAAACGGATGAACTGAACAGTAATTACAAAAACACTATCTTTATCTCAAATTGATTTGAGATGAAAATACACCCAATAAATACAGGAAATTTTAAATTGGACGGAGGTGCAATGTTTGGAGTTGTGCCAAAATCGCTTTGGACAAGAACAAATACACCTGATGCAAATAATATGTGCGATTGGTCTATGCGATGCATGCTAATAGAGGACGGAAAACGATTGATTTTGATTGATACAGGAATTGGCGACAAACAATCTGAAAAGTTTTTTAGCCACTTCTATTTATTTGGTGATGACTCGCTAAAAAAATCTATCGAAGCTCTAGGATTTGGTCTTGATGAAATTACAGATGTTGTGTTAACTCACTTGCACTTTGACCATTGCGGGGGTGCAATCATTCACAACAATTCTAAGGAGCGATACGAAACCTATTTTCCTAATGCAACCTACTGGAGTAATGAGAATCACTGGAAATGGGCAACCGAACCAAATGCCAGAGAAAAAGCTTCTTTTTTGAAAGAAAACATTTTACCTATTCAAGAGTCTGGACAATTGAAATTTATAGAACGAAACGGGAATTTCTCTCAAGGAATTATCCCTAATATGGAGTTTTTCTTTGCAGATGGACACACCGAAAGTCAAATGATTCCTATCCTGAATTACCAAGGAAAAAAAGTTGCATTTATGGCCGATTTACTTCCATCTGTGGGACACATTCCATTGCCTTATGTGATGGGATATGACACAAGACCTCTAATTACTTTGGACGAAAAAGAATTCTTCTTGAATAAATGTGCCGAAGAGGAAATAATTTTGTTTTTGGAACACGACTTCAACAACGAATGTTGCACCTTACAAATGACAGAAAAAGGAGTAAAATTGAAAGAGGCTTTTAGTTTTGGTTCTTTGTTCAATTAATTGGAATAATTTTTGATAAAAAACACTTAAAACAAAAACATGAAGCAGTTTATCACTTTCCTATTTATTTTCTCAGCAATCTTTGGTTTTTCTCAAGATGATGCTCAAGATCGTGCCGAGCTGGTAGTGAAAAAACACCTGAAAGGTGTTTTTGGCGAAGAATATAAGTCCTATGGGTTTTCGGAATTGTACAAAACTAGCACACCAAGAATTCTGGAAGTTGAGGAAATAAAAAGCAAAATAGATGTATTAAGAAAAAGTAATTTACTTACCGATAGTTCGCTGAAAGCATATGAAATACTGATAGAACAAAAGATTGATACTATAAAAGCCAACCAAGAATTTCCTACTTACGACATCAAACATTATTTTGTGGTGAAAGAGGACAAAACAGATTTTCTTTATCAAACTCAGTTTTTTCTTTATCCTGATGGAAAAATAAAAGATGTGAATCAGATTATGAAATATGAATTTGTAGGAAAAGAATACGACTGGTTTTATGGCTATTACAGGCGAAATCCTGTTTTGCCAAACGATATTTTGGAAAACAAAAAAGTATATACATACTTGGATGCAATGCTGGAAGACCCAGAAGATGCAGAATCAGCAATGGCCACTGTGATAAATACTTACTCTGTAATATCTACCAAAGGATATTTAGACACAGTGAATCTTCCTCGTATTTTGGCAATGAAATGGATTAAGAAAAATACGGATGATGAAATTACGATTACAGAATTTTCTCCTGTAAATACGATACAAATAGATTCAGAAAAAGTTGGTTATAAACTCTTTGTTAAATACGAAATGAAGGGAATAGAATATGCGCAGTACTTTGAATTTGATACTCAATTTATTCTCACGGGAAGTTTACCTGTTGAAAAGCCATTTGAACCTTATTTTAAAAAATAATGGAATCTATCATTTTTGTGTACAACGCTAACTCTGATATAGTTAATTCGGCAATTGATTTTGCACACAAAATAATCCAGCCCTCTAGTTATAAGTGTAATCTTTGTAAGTTGACTCACGGAAACTTCAAAGAAAAGAACAGTTGGAAAACTTTTCGGAAAAACAAAAAGGCTACTCTATTATTTTACCACATCGATGAATTTGAGGTAATTTATCCTAAAGCTAAATCCTATCCTATCGTTTTCAAAAACTCAAACAATGGTTTACTAGAATTGATTTCTACTGAGGTGTTAAATAAGATTACAAAGACCGAAGAATTGATTTATTTGGTTGAAAACAACATTTATTATTAAAAGTTTTCTTTTTTATGTTTTTTAAAAAAAATTCTAGTTAAATGAAACATCTTTTTATTTCTCTTCTCAAGAGGAGAGAATCTCGAACAAAAAAATCCTAAAAATGAACTGGTTCATTTTTAGGATTTAAACCTTGAATTACTTTCTTACTGTGGCTAATTACAAAGCCTTCATCACATCTACCAATACTTGTACAGAAGATACTGGCAATGCATTGTACATGGAAGCTCTGTAACCCCCTACACTTCTGTGTCCTTTTATTCCGCTAATATTAGCTGCTTTCCACATTTCGTCAAATTTTGCTTGCTTACTTTCGTCTGTTAATACAAAAGTTACATTCATTGTACTTCTGTCTTCTGTTGCGGCTACTCCTTTGAACAATGGATTTCTATCAATTTCTGCGTATAGTAAAGCTGCTTTTTCTTCGTTTATCTTCTGTTGAGCTTCTACTCCTCCAATACTTTTGAGGTGTCGCAAATTAAGCATCGAAACGTAAATAGAGAAAACCGGAGGTGTATTGAACATAGACTCTTTTTTCACGTGAGTTTCAATATTCAACATTGTTGGGATTTTAATTCTGTTTCTTTTGAAAACTTCGTCCTTCACAATGTATAAAGTAGCTCCTGCAGGCCCCATATTTTTTTGAGCTCCCGCATAAATCAAATCAAATTTAGAGATATCAATTTTCTTACTAAAGATATCAGAACTCATATCGCAAACCAAAGGAATTGGCGAATTTGGGATTTCCTTGAACTGAGTTCCAAAGATTGTATTGTTTGATGTGTAATGTAAGTAATCTGCATCTGTAGGAATTGTGTAACCTTTTGGGATGTGGTTAAAGTTCTCTTCCTTGGAAGAAGCAATAACTTCTACATCTCCTACAAAATGTGCTTCTTTTATTGCCTTGTCGCTCCAAGTTCCTGTATTGATATAAGCCGATTTTTTGTTGTCACCAATCATGTTGTATGCCGACATCAAAAACCCTAAACTTGCACCTCCTTGAATAAAACAAACAGAATAACCTTCTGGAACTTCTAACAATTCTTTTACCAAGGTAGTTGCTTCATCTACTACCGAAACAAAATTTGCACTTCGGTGAGAAATTTCCAACAAGGATAAATCTAATCCGTCAAAATTTAATACTGCTTCTGCTGCTTCCTTGATTACTTCTTGTGGTAAAATACAAGGTCCTGCACTGTAATTATGAACTTTTGCCATAGGTTTTATTGGGTTTAAAATTGTTTGTTAAAGGTAAAGAATATTTGCAGATTTTCAAATTGGAATGGCGTTAGTTTTCGAGGTGATTTTTTATTTATTTCAGAATTTTTATTCATTAAAATAACACACCAAATTACACGAATCAATTACAACCACAATTCCTGTTTCCACATTTCTTTTCTTTTTTAAAAAAAGCAGAAAAAAAACGAAAACCAAAATAGGCTAAGGCCCCAACAAATAATATGTAAACTAATATTTCTTGCACTATACTAAAATTTGATATGCTACAAAGGATACAACGTAAGCCAAAATTGTCATGTACAAGAACTGAATTCCTGTCCACTTGATGGATTTAGTTTCTTTGTAAGTAACTGCAATTGTACTCATACACTGCAATGAAAAAGCATAGAACAACAGTAAAGAAATACAGGTAGCAAAGTTAAATGTGGGTTTCCCCGTATTGCTATTTGTTTCTTTTTCGAGTTTCTGCATGATGGATAAATCCTCTTCGGAATCTATACTGTAAATTATAGACATAGTTCCCACAAATACCTCACGAGCTGCAATGGAACTGATTAAAGCAATGCCTATTTTCCAATCGTAACCGAGAGGAATTATGGCTGGTTCAATTGATTTCCCCATCATACCCAAATACGAATGCTCCAGTTCGTAGGATGATATTTTTGGTGCTAATTCTGTTTGCGACAATTCGGGATATTTGGACTGAACAAACTGCTCGGTGTTTCTGTATTTTTCACCACCATTTGTACCTAATACATACAATATAATAGAGGCTGCCACGATAATTTTTCCTGCGTTCCAAATGAATGCTTTGGTGTTTTCCCAAATCGTAAAAAACACATTCTTGATGCTAGGTAACAGATACCTTGGCATTTCAGTAATAAAAAAACTTCGGTATTCGTTCTTTATCAGATATTTAAATATGAAAGCTGCAAGAATTGAAGTCACAATTCCCAACAAATACATGGCTAACAAAACCAATGCCTGAACACTAACAAAACCAAATAACATGGTGTTGGGCACCAGCAATCCTATAAGAATAGTGTAAACTGGTAACCGAGCAGAACAGGTAAGTAAAGGAGCTACCAATATGGTAATGAGTCGCTCTCTTTTGTTCTCGATAGTACGAGTAGCCATGATGGCTGGAACAGCACAAGCAAAACTCGAAATAAGTGGAACCACACTTTTTCCGCTCATCCCCACTTTCTGCATCAATCTATCCATGAGGTAAATAATTCTGTTCATGTAGCCACTTTCGTCTAGGATGGCAAAAAAGAAAAATAAAATCACAATTTGTGGTACAAAAATAACAACACCCTCTATTCCGGGAATAAGCCCTTCGGTAATAAAACTTGTGAAACTACCAGGAGCGAGAATCAATTGAGCACTATCATGAAACCAACTAAAAAAAATTTCTATCCATCCCATTGGATAAGATGCCAAAGAAAAAACAGATTGAAAAATAACCAGTAATACTCCCAAAAAAATGATATAACCTCCCACAGGATGCATTAGAATAGAATCGATCCTAGAAGTAGTATCCGTTGCCAACGATTTATCTATTCTGATAGATTTATCGAGCACTTTGCGAACAAACTGATAACGTAAAATCGCTTCTTCGGATTTCCACTTTTTCACATTCACTTCGGGCAAAGTATTGTCTTGTGTGATGCTCAAAAAAGCAGTATACATATTTTGAGCTTTATTTTCTTGAACAAAAGACTGAAGAATCTCGTGATTTTCTTCTCTCAGGTATTTCAAATCATCTGCCTTTGTCTCAGGTGACCTTAATAACAACGCTGATTTTAATTCATCTACCCCTTCTCCTTTTCTTGCTGAAATTTCAACCACATGGATTCCGAACTTCTTTGACAAATATCTTGTATCTATTTGAATTCCTTTTCTTTTTGCAATATCTATTAAATTAATTGCAAGAACAATGTCATATCCCAAATCTTTTACCTGCGACAAGAGGTATAAGTTCTTTTTAATATTGGTTCCATCGGCAACAAAAATCACTTTTTCAATGTGATTCTTACCCGAATTATTTTTCAAGTAATTCACCACCAATTCTTCATCCATAGATTTTGGATAAATACTATCGAATCCTGGCAAATCTGTTACTTCTATTTGAAAATCAAGGTGTTTGAACTTCCCTACTTTCTTATCTACAGTAACACCTGGATAATTACCAGTTTTTTGGTTTACCCCACACAACCTATTAAACAAAGTTGTTTTTCCAACATTTGGATTTCCTATTAGCGCAACGTGTAATTTTTTCATTTCAGGGTAATAAAGGAAGCTTCTTCTTTTCTTATTGCTATTTTCTGAGACCCAATCGAAATATAAATCGGTCCATTGAAAGGAGCTTTGTTCAGAACCACCAATTCGGCTCCAGGAATGATTCCATATTCCATTAGTTTACTGTCAAATTCAGATTCTAAAACCTCTTTAATCTCACCTTTAAACGATGTGTTGCATTCAGATAATTTCACTCCTTGTTTTTATTTAGAACAAATATAAATAAAAAATGAACGAATTTTTCATGATTAAAATCATTTTGGACAATCCAAATGCTGATTTTAATTTATCACACGCCAGGTCATTCATTTTAGAAATGATTATATTCGTTTTCTTTAAAACAAAACTCATGAAAAACAGTCCATTTATAGCTCTCTTATTTTCGATTAGTGCCTTTAGTTGTAGTACTACACAGATAGAAACTACTTCCCAAGTTACTGCAAATCCAGAAAGAAATTCTCAAACTTCTTCTGCCAGTTCCTTATCCAACGAATTGATTTGGTATTCGGGTGAGTTTTATGGGGAATCTGTGCGAGGAGTGAGCTCTATGAATGACGGCAAGCACTTTACAACATTGGATAACGGTGAAAACGGACCTGAAGTAAACAAATACTCTTACGCGACTTACGAAAAAGTAGCTACACTATTCACATTTATGGATTTGAAAGACGAAGAAGGAAATCCAATTCCTATTGATGAATACCAATTTAACGCAGATGAAACAAAAGTTATGATTGCTACCGATCAAGAAGCTATTTATAGAAGATCCAGCAAATCTTTCTATTACATTTATGATCTTAAAACAAAAAAAACAACACCACTTTCGGACAAAAAATTGGGGAAACAAAGATTGGCTGAAATCTCCCCTGCGG
>JAHEIE010000099.1 GCA_024639505.1 Crocinitomicaceae bacterium | reverse complement strand
ATTGCCAATAATGGATTTCTAAATTTTTCAACAGAAGCATTGTCTTCAGAGCATACGTTCCGACCTGGAACAATCAGTAGACAAAAATTTGGACAACCCACAGTAAAAAATATAAGTTTCCTTTTGAATGCTGAAATCCCCATAGATGCAGCTACAAAATTTTATATCAATGGTGGATTTAACTATAAAGATACAGAAGCATTTGCTTTTACAAGAACCTCAAATAGTGAACGAAATGTTTTAAATATTTACCCAGAAGGATATAACCCATTAATTACCTCCAACATCACTGACAATTCATTTTCATTCGGGTTTGTCACTAACTTTAAGGATTGGAATGTAGATATTAATAATACTTTTGGACGAAATAATTTTCATTACTTCATAAAAAATACTTTGAATGCTACCCTGGAGGAAAATTCTCCAACAGAATTTGATGCGGGTGGACATCAGTTAATACAAAATACAACCAGTGTAGATTTTTCTAAATATTATTATACCAAATCACTTGGGTACAACATTGCTTTAGGGCTCGAATACCGTATCGATAAATATTTGATTTTTGCTGGAGAAGAAGCTTCATATGCCTCCTATGATATTAATGATGAGTTGGTTACTTCTCAAACTCCTATTGAAAATTACAAAACTCTCAATGGTGTTGTTCGCCCAGGGGGTGCGCAAGGATTTCCTGGATACGCTCCTGAAAATGAAGTAGATCGAAATCGTTCTAATTTTAGTATTTATACAGACACAGAGATTGATTTCACCAAAGAGTTCATGATAGGTACAGCAATGCGTTATGAGTATTATAGTGATTTTGGAAGTACACTTAATATAAAATTAGCTTCCAGATATCAAGTAACTCCAAAATTAAATATTCGTGGTTCCTACAGTACAGGATTTAGAGCACCATCATTAGCACAAACTTATTACAATTTAACCTTTACCAATTTCATAGGAAACGTTCCCTCAGAATCATTATTAATTGCAAATAACAATCCGATTGCCCGTTCTTTTAACATTGATCGATTGAAGGAAGAAAAAGCAAGAAACTTTAGCATTGGGTTTACAAGTAAAATAAGTCCCAATCTCAGTGCTTCTATTGATACTTATTTTGTAGCCATAAAAGATAGAATTATTTTGAGTGGAAATTTTGATGCATCTTCACTTGGCTTTGGATTAGACAACGTGCAATTTTTTGCAAATGGTGTAGACACGGAAACCAGAGGGCTCGATATGATTATTAATTGGAAAAAAGTGCTCGACAAAAGTAAAATTTCGATCCACCTTTCAGGAAATATCAATGATATGAAACTGATCGAAATTAAAAACAAGGAATTGAATGCCGATACTTTTTTTGGTGTTAGAGATCAACAATTTTTATTGGGGTCGGCTCCTGAAAGCAAATTTAATTTGAGCTTTAGCTACGAATATAAAAAATTAGAAACATCCATCAACTTCACCCGTTTTAGTGGTATCAAATTAATCGATTGGCAAATCGGGGAAGATGTTGCCAATTTCAATAATTCTCCGTCAGAACAACTCAATGCTGCTACTGATATTTACAAACCAAAGGTAACTACTGACTTGCATTTAAATTATCAATTAAACACGGCTACAAACCTACAATTTGGTGCCAATAACATCTTCAATACATACCCTTCAAAACAGAATGAATTTACCGATAGTGGCGGCTTATGGGACGCTACACAAATGGGAACAAATGGCACTTTTTATTACACAAAATTAACCTTCATCCTGTAAATCATTCCTGTTTATTTATCAAATTTAATTTTTCTTTAAGAAAAAAGGAAAAATAAAGAGTATAAAAAGTGATTCACATTCTTATAAAGATAAATCACTATCTCTTGTTACACAAGAAATAGGTGATATCACAATTTCAATTTATTAACTAACAAATTATTTATGAAACAAACGTATTTATTAAAACTATGTACAATAGCTTTTCTTTTGATGCTTCCTTTAGGGATGATCGCACAAACTGTAAAAGGAAAAGTAACGGATTCAACTGGTGAAGGATTGCCATATATGAATATCGTTGAAAAAGGGACTGCAAATGGAGTGACTTCTGATGATTTAGGAGCTTTTTCAATTACAGTATCAAGCTTGCCATCTACATTGGTAATCTCTTCTATGGGGTATGCTTCAAGAACAATTGAAGTTACAGGTACTTCATTTCTGACAATTGTTATGAAAGAGGACAATGCTTTGGATGAAATTATTTTAGTAGGATCTAGAACAGCTCCAAGAAGTAATGCAGATACTGCATTACCAGTGGATGTTGTTGGTGTGAAAGAATTAACAGCGACAGGTCAAAACACTTTTGACAAAGCGTTACAATTTAGAATCCCATCATTTAACACGGTGCAAACACCAGTAAACGATGCAACTTCTTTATTAGATCCGTACGAAATTAGAAACATGGGACCAAGTAGAACGTTGGTGTTAATCAATGGAAAGCGTAAAAACGTGAGTGCATTATTGTATACACAAGATTCTCCTGGACGTGGTGAAACAGGTACAGACATTTCTGCAATTCCTGTAGACGCAATTAAAAGTATTCAAGTATTAAGAGATGGTGCGTCTGCACAATATGGTTCAGATGCAATTGCAGGTGTAATCAATATTATCTTAAAAGACGATGTAAATAGAGGATCTGCAACCTTACGATCTGGAGTTACTTCTGAAGGAGATGGAGAAATGTTTGGAATTAGCATTAACAATGGTTCTTCTATTGGAGACGACAAAGGTTTTGTAAACTATACAATCGATTTTTCTAAAGTTGGTTTGGCAAACAGACCAGGGATGGTAAGTGCAAAAGGAGAAGCTTATGGTGGAACTGGATTTGGTGCTGACCTAGCAGTTGTTGAAGAATTTTTAGCGCGTAAACCAGACGCAGGAAACATTAACGGTTCTCCTGAGACTGTGGCAACAAAATTCTTAGTGAATGGTGCTTATGATTTATCTGAACAATCAAAATTATACTTTAATGCAGCTTATGTATTTAAAAAAGTAAACTCATATGCAAATTACAGAACTCCATATTGGAAAGTAGCAACTGGAGATTTAGCATATTTACAGGATTTATTCCCTTCAAACCAAGCAGGTGGATTTGATGGATATGTTCCTACTTTTGAGGGAGTATTAAACGACTTCAATGCGACTGTTGGAATTACTCGTAAAGTAAATGACTGGAACATAGATTCTAGTGTTACAGTTGGTGGAAATGAACAAACCTACAAAGTGAACAATTCTCACAACGCAAGTGAAAACTACCAAGCATTAAGCCCTACTAGTTTTGATCCGGGAGGAACGGCTTTTAATCATATTGTTGGAAATATAGATGTTTCTCGTTTATTGTCTGACAAAGTGAGTATTGGTATGGGAGCAGAATTTAGAAATGAAAATTTTGAAATTATTGCAGGTAAACTTTCTTCTTATGAAGGTGGAGGTTCTGATTCTTTTGCTGGTAATGACCCCGTAAACTCTGGAATTTTCAACAGATATAACTTAGGAGGATATTTTAGTTTAGATTATGATGTATCTGATGCTTTTTTAATAAGTGGTACGGTACGTGGTGAAAACTATTCTGATTTTGGAAATACATTTGTATACAAATTGAGTTCTCGTTACAAATTATCTGACAAATTAACCATGAGAGGTTCTGTATCTTCTGGATTTAGAGCACCTAGTTTACATCAAATTTATACCGAAAAATCTCAATATTCTTTTGCTGATGGTGGAGGAATTGAAGTTGTTGGATTGGTAAACAACGTATCTCCTAAAGCTAGAGAATTGGGAATCCCTAAATTAACACCAGAAAAGTCGACAAACCTTACTGTTGGTTTTGGTGGTAAATTAGCAAATAATGTAAGTTTCACCGTTGATTATTATAAAATTGACGTAGAGGATAGAGTAATTTATACAAACCAAATTGGAAGCAATCAATTCTTCCTTAACGGTTTCGATACCACAACTTCTGGTATTGATTTTGTATCAGGAATTTCAAACATTGGAATCGGTGAAGGAAAGTTAGGATTAAACCTTTCTGGAAACTACACGATTGAAAATAAAAGAACAGAAGAGGTACCTACCATTAATGTAGAAGGAACCGATTACCCAGTATTGGACAGATCGAACTTAGCATTAATGTTTACTTCAAGACCAAAAACAAAATGGATCTTAGGAGCAAACTATGACATTAATAAATGGGGACTTGCATTAAACAATACGTACTTCGGAAAAACAACTTTTAGACAAAAATTCATGAGCGAAGGCTTACGAACTGAGTTTACACCTAAAATTGTTACCGATTTAGCTATCAATTACCAAGCGTCTGATAAATTATCAATTGCTTTGAATATAAACAACTTGTTAAACGTATTACCAGAGTGGGCGTTCAAAGCAGACAATGCTGCAGGACAAGCAATCATAGATGATACAAGTATCATATCTATTGCAGATGGTGGTTCTGGGTTAACACAAATTGAGAATGAAGCAAATGCGATTACGTTTAATGGTCGTTACTCTCAAATGACCTATGATGGATCTCACTTTAGCCAATTGGGTACCATGTTCAACTTGTCATTAAACTACCAATTTTAGTCGAACATCCTTCGATGTAAGTATAAAATAAGTACTTTGGAATGAAAACACCCAACACTTTAAAGTGTTGGGTGTTTTTTATTGAAAGAAATTTC
>JAHEIE010000031.1:5259-24513 GCA_024639505.1 Crocinitomicaceae bacterium | reverse complement strand
ATTCACGATAGGGGAATCATCCAACAAAGAATCGATGTACTTTGCTTGATATGCCTGTGGCGGATTGGAATGAACGCTAGATACGATTCCAGAGTACAGTTTTTTCTTTCCAAATTGCACAACAACACGCTTACCAACTTCTACATATTCATTCATTTCTACCGGAATACGGTAGGTAAATAAGTAAGGAATAGGTAGCGGTAAAATAACATCCGCAAATAAGGTTACACGTGTTGACATAGACAATCAAAGGTACATTTTTTTGGATAAATTATAGCTTCATGAATTTCGAATTGAATCCAATTAAAATGAAAGGCTGAGTTCTTTTATCCTCATGCAAAATCAACATTGACTAATTAATGAATTATAAAACGATATTTAAATCTTAGCTTTAAATCATAGATAATTACTAATAAAATAAACAACAAAAACGAAATGTTTTCATGTAACTAATTGGTAAACTGGATTTTTGAATCTATATTTAACTATTATTAAACTCAATATAAAAAAATATGAAAACAATTAAATTAACAACTCTAATACTTGCTGCGGCTTTGGTATTTGGATCGACTTCATGTAAATACGAAGAAGGACCAGGATTGTCTTTGAGAACCAAAACGGCAAGAGTAGCTGGTGAATGGACAATTGAAAAAATTATTTACGCAGATGGAACTGAAGATACAGACAATTTTGATTATACCTACAGCTTTGACAAAGATGGAACTGGAAAAATAAATTTTTCAGGAAGTAGTGTTGATTTCAATTGGGATTTAGTTGATAGCAAGGAAAAAATAAAAATTGACATTGATGGATTCGGTTCTTCTACTGAAACCATCTTAAGATTGACGAATAAAGAAATGTGGCTTAAAGATTCAGATAATGACCAAACTCATTTCAAATCCAAATAATCAGTTTTTTTTATAATTATCTATTCGTTTTATCGTCAAGACATTTGAATCATCAAAGCTTTTTAAAGGTTCATCTTTTAAAATTAAAACCCTTCAAAAACTCCTAGTCCAAACAAAGCAAAATCATATTTGGCTGGATCCTTTGCATCCATTTTTCTTAAATAGGTATCGAGTTCGTTCACTGCCTTCCAATCATTTTGAGTCCGCTTCAATACACCTAGTTTTCGAGCTACATTTCCCGAATGAACATCCAATGGACAGGAAAGCAAACTGGGCGAAATGGTTTTCCAAATGCCAAAATCTACACCGCAGCTATCTTGTCTCACCATCCATCTTAAAAACATAATTAGTCTTTTAGAAGCAGAACCTTTTTTGGGACTCGACACATGTTTTTCGGTTCGTTTATTTTCAGGAGAAGCAACTTCAAAAAATAAATCTCTGAAATTTTCTATGGCACCCAAACAGTTTTGTGAGTCGGGCGTTAATCCATCTGAAAAAGCTCTTTCTAAACCGCTATGAGTTTTGTAGATGTGCTGAAGCGATTTAATAAAAAAACTTAAATCATCAGAATTAAATGTTCTATGTTTGAAATTTTCAAATCGCTTTAAATCCGACTCTTCGTGATTTATCACAAATTCAAAAGGGGAAAAATCCATAAGCTCAATCATTTGTTGAGCGTTGTCTATTATCGTTTTGCGCTGTCCCCAAGCTATTGTTGCTGCCAGCAATCCCGAAATTTCGATGTCTTCCTTCTTGCTAAAAGTATGAGGAATAAGAATAGGATCAGATTCTATAAACTTTGGATTGTTGTATTGTGTAGTTTTTTCATCCAAAAACTCACTTAGCTCGCTTAAATTCATTTACAAACTTAAAACGATTATTTCTGTTCTTCTATTTATTTGTCGATTTAACTCAGATGTATTCGGAACTTTTGGCTTTGCCTCTCCTTTCCCTTCGGATGTAATTCTTTTTTTATCGATTCCATGGTTGACTAAATAACCCAACACAGAATTGGCTCTATTGGCAGAAAGAACCTGGTTGTTTTTATCGTTTCCAACATCATCCGTATGTCCCACTACCTTGAATCTGATGGTAGAATTCTTTTTTAAATAAACGAGAAAATTATCTAAAATAAACCTTGCATCCTCATCTAAATCTGATGAATTGGTTGCAAAAACAATGTCCTTGATATCAAAACTCTGTCCGGTTTTCAGTGTTTTTATTTCAATGTTTTTGTTCTTAACAACACCTCCTTTGGCATCGCTTTCTTTAATTAGTCTAGATTGGTAGGCTGTTTTTTCTTTTTCTAATGTAACAATCACCTTTTCGTCCTTTTCCATGTTTACGGCAATCGCAAAACTTCCATCATCCGTGATGATATCAATTTCTTTATTTTTCGATTTATCGTCATAATTCAAAGAAAGTTTAGCCTCATTTATAGGTTCTCCCTTTTCATTAGAAAGGTTTCCTTTCATCAGCACTACTTTCTCGGGCTTAGCTTCATTGGGCAATTCAAAAGAATAAATATCCTTACCTCCTGCTCCATTTTTTATCCTTCCTGATGAAAAATAAGCCGTAGAACCTGTAATATTAACAATCAAACCATCTTCGGCTTGAGAGCTATTTATTGGGTAACCTAAGTTTTTTGGTTCGCTCCACTGTCCGTTATCATCTTGTTTCGAAAAAAATATGTCGTAATCTCCAGCACCTCTTCTATCGCCTGATATTTGTGAAGCAAAATACATCGTCCTACTATCTGTATGCATAAACGGAGCTTTGTCATTTCCTGGAGTATTAATTACCGACCCCATAGACTTGGCTCTGCTCCAAGTACCATCTTCTTGTTTTTCGGAGTAATAAATATCAATTCCTTCCGAAGTAGGACGGCTTGTTGCAAAGTACAGAGTTTTTCCATCTGCCGAAATAGAGGGCTGAGCTTCCCAAGTGGATTCACTGTTAATGGCATCTCCCAGATTTCTTAATTCGCTCCAGTGATATTCGTACTTTCCTGATTTCTCATTAGGCTTGTACTCGTAATTAGAAACAAAAATATCGCAATTGTTGTAATTATTAACTTCTTCGCATGCACACAAGTAAAGTTCTTTGTTGTTCAAAGAAATGGAAACCCCTCCGTAATTTTGTCCTACATTAAATGGTTTTGGTAATGCAGTCCCTTTGTCAAATTTTTCATCGGCAGAATTCCTTGTGCTTACTACCAGTTCTTCAATTCTCTTGGAAACTATATCGCCTAGACCTTTTTTCATGTAAACTCTGGTAAAGAATAGATTTTCATCGTCTGCCGAAATCATGGGTAAATATTCCTCTCCGACTGTAGATACATTCTCGACCATCTTTGGAAAAAAAGGAACTGGCTTATTAAAAAATGTGTTCTTAAAATTGAGTTCTGGCAACACTCTTTCGGCAGCTTGTTTCTTTTCAAAATAATTCTTGTCGAATTTTCTATCATCTTTATCCTTGAACTCAACAAATTTTTTGAAATACTTTTCGGCTTCTATAGAATTATCTTCTTGGTAGTTCATTAATCCAAGATAGTAATACATATCTGAATGAAAACTAGGACATAACTCTTCCACTTGCTGGTAATACTCGATGGCAGAAGTGTAAGATGTTTTGTTGTATTTAGCTTTTGAATAACTTCGCTTGGCAAGTTCCCAATAGCACGGAACACAAGTTTCATCTTCCTCAATCGCTAGTTTCATATACTCCATTCTTTTAGTCGCATCTTTCGTTTTTTTCCTGTCAAGCGCCTTTTCATAGAGTTTTTTAACTTTTCCATTGTCGGGCAATTCGCATTCTTCCTGAGCGAAGACTGAAAACGAAACGATAAAAAAAACAAATAATATGTATTTTGTCATAAGTGTATGTTATTCTGTATAATCAATTTGATTGCCAATTACTTTTTCATTCCATCGGCTTTTATTTGCGCAGCATCTAGTATTTTTTGAGCCTGCTTATCTGCTTCAGCTTCCAGTTTATCTGCTTTTTCCTCCGCTTGATTCGAAATTATTTCCGACTGTGTGTATGCCTTTTGTTTTGTTTTTTCAATTTGTTCTATTGCTTTCTTTTTACCGGCTTCTGCCAATTTTTTATTTGCTATTTTCTCGAATGGATTGGCACCTTTGTTGGCCAATTTATCAGCTTCTTCTTCTGCCTTCTTTTTAGCTTCTTTAGCAATTTCATCTGCTTTATTTTTGGCTTCCTGCGTTGCTTTTCTTCCTTCTTCTCTCAGCTTATCTGCCTGTGCCTTCGCTTCTTGTTTTAGTTTATCGCCTTGACCTCTGGCTGCATTCATCAAATTGTCAATCTGAGCATTGTATGTTTTCTTAATCGAATCTGCTACTTTGTCTTTCACATCGGTCACCATACTGCTCGCTTTGTCTTTTAGTCCTCCCACAACTTTTGGGTTGGTTACAGTTCCTCCTATTTTAAATTTCACAGGAATTACATCAGGAATAGTAAATTGTTTTCCTCCTAGTTTCGCCTTACCAAAAAGTGACTCTGCCACTTCATTGGCTTTGTTTCCTAATTTAGCTTTTGGCACTTGCATGGCAACATCGTACTCTATGGTTTGGTCAAAACCTGTAGAACCCGAAATTGTTGAGTTAATTCCCGACAACTTAACATCAAAAGGATTTACGATTGCTCTCCCATTTGTGAAACTAAAAGCTAATTTCAATTTATCTTCACTTTGGGTAGCCAGCTCTTTTACTTTCAATAAATCAGCGATTTTTTCTAATGACTTAATACCTTCTACAGTCAAATTATTTGCTAACAATCCACCAGCTCCATTTATTGTATTGTAGACTGGCTCCATGTTTTGATCTAGTTCGGTACTCACTTTCATGTTTGTCGAAATCTTTCCTTTGCATTTTTTAAGAATAGGCGCAATGGTTTCTATTGCACCAAAAAAAGCAGCTGTTTGTTCAATATCTACTCCTTTTACATCGTAATCAAAATTTACAACGGGATTTGTTTTTTGTGTATTATAACTTCCATTTAGTACAATTTTCCCTTCTAACATGTCTAAATTTACATCGCTCAATTTTGCTACCTTATCTTTTACACTTACAGCTCCTCTGATGTTTTTGATGAAGGTTCCGTCATAAATCATTTGCTTAATGTCTGTCGTTAAATTCAAATCATAAGCACCTGGAACTTTAATAACTTCGTATGCTGCAGAACTATCCGAAATCTCAGTTTTAGTCTCAGTTTCCCCTTCCACAGTTCGCATCAAGTCGTCCACGTCAAGCATAGTACTTGTAACGTGCATACTACCTTTTAGTACTTCATTATTGAAAACATAAGGAAGAATATTGTCTATTTTTCCTTTGGCTTGTATGTCGCTGTTACCAATTTTGGTGTCAAGGTTTTTTAAATCTACGTATTGAGGAGAAAATTTCATTTCCATTGCATTCACCATTACTTCGTAAGGCAAATCTTTCGATGTATATAGCATGTTAGAAACAACCAAATCACCTTCTGCCTTAAAATTTTGATACTCCTCTTTTTCGATAGAAGATAATCTTCCTGCAAGAACGATATCAGCGTCAATCGTTCCGTTCAGTTTTTCATTTTCTCCCATAGGAATTACTGTTCCTAATTTTGCTAAATCCAATTTTGCCAGAATCTCTGAAGAAATAAGTGGATCAGTCATTGGATATGCAACTTTTAAGTTTCCTTTCAAGGGGTTATCTGCCATTTTCATAGAAAACTTACTGATGTCGAGTACCATCAAATCAAGATCGCCTTGTGGGTGAGTTATTCTGGTTTTTACATCTATATTGGTCACCGAGTTGGGTAAATCTGGGTATTTAAAATAACCTTCATCAATCGCCATAGAAATATCAAACTCTGGATAATCTTCGCCTTTCATCATTCCTTTCATCATTCCTTTTAATTCAAACTTCCCTTTTGTTTTTACAGATTCAAAATCTGACATGTACACAGCTGGAACTAAGGACAAGATGTTTTTGAACTCGGTTTGCTTGGAATTAAATGTCAAGTCCATATTCATAGACTCTGCCAACAACTCAACAAATCCATTAAAACCTAATTCAAGTTCATTCAGTTTCAAAGTGTTTTCTTTCAGGGTGTAGGTTTCAAACTTATCTATATTTACTCCGGCATTCAAGGTCACATTGGTTTTGTTTAGGTAAGAAACTGGACCATCTGAAACGGTTAGTTCTTGAATTGAGGAAGCAATCAAGACATCAAATATATCTTGTGTAAAATCACCCGATAATTCCAAATCCATGTTCTTTATCACCGAACTCATATTCCCAACTTTATCATCATAACTTATGTTGGCGTTAGAAATAATTAATGTATTAAGTCCTATTTCATATTCAGTTACAGATGTATCTGCTGCAACATCCACTTCTTCTTCACTAGACTTTACAATGTCGTAATTTGCCAAAGTATCTTTGTTTACAATAACATTTACCTCTGGGTTCTCGATCAAAATACTTTTTATTTTGATCTTTCCACCTCGCAAAACGCTCATCAAATCCAAATCGATGGATGTGTTTTTGATTGCAGCCAGCGTAATTCCTTCAAATTCATCTACACCTACAACTTTTACGTCTTGAATATCAAAAGAGAAATCTGGAAAAGAACTAAAAAGAGTTAAATCAAAATCACCCCAATCTACCTGAGCTTTCACTGAGTTGTTAACTTCTTGTTTTACTATCTCTATCAACTTTCCTTTAAATATAAAGGGGAGCGAAATTAAAGTAATAAGCAATATAAGTACTGTGATTCCTACCCATTTTAATATTTTTCTCATTTTACTTTTTTTCTTAGTGATTGATTCTTGAAATTTACGTGACATAACAGTTAGATTTGTTGAAACGAATTTACTTTAAAGTTAGTACCTTGACAAGTGTTTTTATTTCTTTTAAATAACTCTTAACAAAGAAATAAACAAAGAGGTGTAAGAAGTAATTCATTGCCTCGTTCAAGCATAAAAAAAAGAGAAATGAAACACCTAAAAAAGGCTTTAAAAAATAGCTACTCCTACTCTGAATACAGAGGGTTAGTGGCGGAGTTGCTGTCGCAAAACAAATCTACAACAATTGACGGCCCGAAGTCGCTTGTAGAATATAGCAAACTGAACAATAGCAGAATGAAAAGGCTTGATAAAACGACCCAGATTCCTGCCGAAATAGAAAAAGCGATACAAGTAATTAAGGAACCTACAACTTGGACCGTATTAAGCGAAGGATGGTGTGGAGACGCTGCACAAAACCTACCTGCAATAAACAAAATGGCTGAACTAAACCCAATGATTTCTTTACGTATTGTATTGAGAGATAAGAATTTGGATTTGATGAACGAATACCTTACAAATGGTAGTCAGTCAATTCCAAAATTAATTCAGTCAAACAACAATGAAGTAACTGGTACTTGGGGACCAAGACCCACAGTGGCTACTAACATGGTGAAAGCATACAAAGAAAAATACGGAACTTTGGATGCTGAATTTAAAAAAGATCTTCAAATTTGGTACAACAAGGACAAAAACCAGAGTTTGTTTTCTGATTTCTTAAATCTTCTAAATGCCAACCATTCTATCGAAGCGTGATTCTAACTTTCTAATGACTCTCGCCATTCGGGAAATACCTCAACAGAATCATTTGTTTTGAAATCGTAACAAACCAAAATACTGCGTCCTTTGGTGCATAGAATTTTAGCGCCTTCCACTTCCTTAAAGATTTTATAGCCCAGAGTTATGCTCTTTTTACCTAGATCCTCAAAAGATGTCTCTACGAATAACTCATCAGAAAAATAGGTGGCTTGAATATAGTCGACTTCATTTCTTGCTACTAGAATTCCTTTTTCTCTCCAATTCCAGTTGGGAGCAATAATTGTATTGAAGAAATCTATTCTTCCAATCTCAAAATAATTGAGATATTCAGAATTGTGAACATGACCTGCCATGTCAAGATCATTAAAACGAACTTGGATTTTTGTTTGAGTTTTCTTTGGTTGATTTATCATGATATTGGGTTTAAGACAACACTAAATACAACAGTAGAATTTACATCTCTTTCAAAATAGAATTTCTCAATTGCCGACAACAAGTTAGCTGCTCTAAAATAAGAGGTGTTGAGTTCTGTACTTTCTTTTAATGACCATTGAATGGTGTATGAACTTTCTTTTTCTTTGTAATTTTTGAGGTAATCCAACATCTTGTATAGAGCATCAATCTTACCAAATCCCAAAGCAGAATGAAATAAAAACGACTGGTTGTGTTTTGGATTAAAAGTGATTAAATCAAGCTTCACTTCTTTTTCCATCTCATGATACTGGAACTTTAGCTCAATATTGCTAGCCGCACCAATATAATTTTCAATTTTATTTTCTAATTCTTTTACTTCTTGATTCATAGTGCCGTTGGATTTTGTTCATCTAATTTATTGAAAACTGAATTGTTGCTTAAAAATTCTGGTATAATTTTTTTCATCTCTTTTACTGCTTCTTCGTTCTCTTGATTTACAGCAAATTGTATGAGAGATAAAATTCTATCCTCTGTTCCCTCTTGAATCTCTCTGGTTTTGCCTATCAAAATTTGAGGGTGGTGAGTAGGCAGAGTAGATTCCAAATTACTAAGAACTTCTTCAAATAGTTTTTCGCCAGGTCTCAAGCCAGTTATTTTAATTTTAATTTCTTTCTCTGGCTCAAAACCAGAAAGCTTTATCATTCTTTTTGCTAAATCTATAATTTTTACGGATTCGCCCATATCAAAGACCAAAATCTCTCCTCCTTCTCCAATCATTCCTGCTTCTAATACCAATTGACAAGCTTCTGGAATAGTCATGAAAAATCGAGTTACATCTTGATGAGTAACCGTGACTGGACCTCCTTTTTCAATTTGTCTTTTGAAAAGTGGAATTACAGAACCATTAGAACCCAATACATTTCCGAAACGGGTAGTAATAAATGCTGTGGACGAATGTAGATTTTTCTTTTGAGCAATGATTTCAGCAATTCTCTTGGATGCGCCCATCACATTTGTTGGATTCACAGCTTTGTCTGTTGAAATCATTACAAACTTTTCGACTTTGTATTGGTCGGACAAATCTACCAGATTTTTTGTTCCTTGAACGTTTGTTTCTATGGCTTCACAAGGATTATCTTCCATGAGAGGAACGTGCTTATAGGCAGCAGCATGAAAAACCAAAGTAGGTTTGAAATAAGAAAAAACTTTTTCAATTCTATGTCTGTTTTTAATGTCTCCTACAACCATTTCTAGTTTATCTGAGAACTCTATTAACTCCTGTTCCAAGTCATACAATCCCGATTCTGCCTGATCCAACAGAACAATTTTATTGGGCGAAAAACGAAGTAATTGCCTAACCATTTCACTTCCTATAGAACCCGCGGCTCCGGTTACCAAAACAGTTTTTCCTAAAACATCTTGAGCTATTCTTTTCCTGTCCAGAGCTATTTCTTTTCTGCCCAATAAATCCTCAATGTTTATCTTTTTTATCTGATTGACATTCAATCGACCATTAATCCAATTTTCTACGCGAGGAGTGTTCAATATGTCTAACGATAAATTAAGTGCAGTATCCAATAATTGGTTTTTCTTATCGATATCGGGCGACTGAAAGGCTACTAATAACGATTTCACGTCTTGTTTCTTGACAATTTCAGTAAGCTTACTTGTATGATACACTTTTACTCCCAGCAAGGTATTCCCAGATTTTTTGGGATTATCATCCAAAAAAGCAACCACATTTTGTTTTATATTTGCCGACTCTCGGAGCGTTCTGCAAACAATACTTCCCATTTCGCCAGCTCCATAAATTATCACATTCTCCATTCCATCGGTATCTTTTCTTCCTTCGTGGTAACTCAACTTAACGGCTATTCTGGCTGCAACCATAAAAAACAAAGTGAGAAAATATTCGATTGCAATAATTGGCCTTGGCAAAAAATACTTGTCATCCAACACATAGAAACGGAAAAAACTAAACAGAATAAAGGCAAAAGTTCCGGCAGTTACCACATAAAAAATACGCTTGGCATCTTCGGTGCTCGTGTACCGAATTATTCCTACATAAGATTTTCCAAAATAAAAAAACAGGGCTCGAACCAAAATAAAAATAGGCAGAGCTGACCATAATACTTCGAATTCCTCTTCAAAACCTTGTTGAGAACTAAAAAAGTCAAATCTCAAGGCGTAAGCCAAGAACAAAGCAAAAAGTGATGCTAATAAATCAAAAGCAAAAATCGCCCACCTTTTTATGTTATTTTCTGGAAATTTCAATCTTATGTAATGTTTTTTTCGCTCCTAAGGTATTAAAAATAGTCGTATCCTCCTCCGAAGTTATCCTCAGATTCATTTGCTCTTGGGTGTCCTTTCAGTTCAATTTCTTTTAATTTTTCTTCTATCAATTCGTCCAAATCCTTGTCTTTGCTGATTCGTTCACCTTTACTCTTAAACAAATTAACGATATTTATTTTTGAACTATCCAAGGGTTGCAGTCCAATGTAATCCAATTCCCAATTGTCATCTTTTTCTCCTTTGGACTTAAAGAAATAAACAAAGCCTTTTTTCCCTTTCACCTCAACTTCAATCTTTGTTATTGGCAATAATGAATCTTTTGAAAAATCAAAGCCCCTTTCGTACAATACCGATTTGCAAATTCCCTCTTGAGTATACTCACTTTTTGGAAACAAATCCAAACGGTCGATTCTCTTCAATTTTGAATACAAATATTGAATATTAATGACATCTTGTGCCAATCTCAGCCAAGTTTCATTGGAAACTTTGATTCCATGAATCACTTTTAGACAAGCTATGTCCGTTTGTACTTTGTAGTCCTGTACTTTCTCTGTTTTCTTAAAGAACTCCCGAACCGCAGATTTTGAATAAAACGGAACTAGAATTCTGCAATAACGCAACAACTCATAATTCCCTTGGTTCTTGTAACTCGTATAATAATATTTTTTCTTTCCTTCCTTAGCCATAGCAGTTTGCTCTGTGCTTATTTGAGATTTCAATTCAATTTTTGCTTCTCGCAATAGCTGTTTGTAATCCTTTTTCAAAACTTTTGTTTTCAGCTCGCTGCTATCTAGGGCTCTCAGCATCAAATCATAAATTGGTTTTTTATATTCTTCCACAAAAGTGAAATTCAACAAATCGGGATATACATATTTCGTAAGACTCAATGAATCATAAAAAGGATAAAACACCCAAGATGTTCCCCAAGTAGAGGAACTTAAAGGAATATCAGCCTCAATCAGTTTTACCAACAACTTGGATGATTCCTTGGTTTTTCGATTGGCAAGAGCTTTTAATATCGCCAACTGATACATGGCCGTGTCTTCTACTTTTGAATATAGGTTTTCCAAAAAAGGAGTGATTGTTGGATTTTTTAATCTTGCCAAAGACTCTATCAATTTGGCTTTTGCATCAACATGATTTGAAGAAAAAGAATAATTGGCAATCACCTCCATAATTTTATCTGAATCCTCGTCATCAAATTCAACTGTGGTTACCACAGATTTCAGAGCCATTTCCTTTTCTGTGCTATCCCCAGAAAGTAATGCATCAAAAAACAATTGCGATTTACTTTCTGTTAGCGACAATTGATTGGTAGAATCGGTGGGTGTGAAAGAACCATAAAACTCACTTATAAATTTAGATTCTTTGCTTAGCGTATCCAAATTTGTGGTTAATGTATAAAGAGTTCCTTTGTTTACAATGAGTTTCTTTCTTATCGTTCTGTTCGAATTTGTATCTATAAAAACCGCGTCTACAAACTCAAGCCTTTCAACCTTTCCTCTCGTCTTTGATTTCAATTCGAGTTTTTCTTTTTTGGCAAACAATCTCAATTCCTTATTGAATAATGTATCTAGGTGTTTGAAATATTGATAGCGATGAAATTTTTCGCATTCTACCAGCACACGCTCGTAGTTCTCAGAGTAATATGTTTCTTTCCTTTTGCTCGATAAATAGGATTTGTCCTCAGTTTCTTTTCTATTCCTTTTCATTTCATACCCCTTTCTTATCATTTGGGTGTATGGATTCGGTGAAATATAATTTGAATTTACCCTGAAATTCAGCGTAGAATCTATTCTGTTTTCAAAAGGAAAAGCATACTCAAACTGGCTGAATTGGAAGGAATCAAAAAATCGTTTTATTTTTTCTTGGGATTCACAAACCGCCACTTGCAAGTAATAAAAAGCTCCTTTAATATATATTTTCAATCGAATGGTTTTTCCCTCTACCGTTTTTGCTTCGCTGGTTGCAGTTGGAAATTCCGAAAGTGAATCTATTTTTGTTTCAAAAGAATCTATTTTAATCTCTTTGTAGAATTTTTCAGCTATTCGTTTTAACTCAAAATTATCTTCCTCAATAAATTCAAGATCATGAAGCGATGCTCTTTTCACCAAAAAATATGAGGAATCAGAAGGGTCGTAAGCTTCTATTTCGGGATGAGCATACATAGAAGTTGCTTTCGTATTGGCCTTTGTATGAAAATAACTAGGCAAATCCACCACAAAATCTTTCTTAATGGTAGAAACCTGAACCCAATCTTTATTGGGAACCGATAATGTAAGGGTAGAGAAAAAATTGTCGCTTTCGCTTTTTACAAAATCATGCTTCCCTCCCATTTTAAAAATCATTACGTTAATTGGAGTTTCTATGATTCGGTATTTTTGATAATCACCTGTTTTGGTTTTATTCAAAATATCCAATCCTTCAAATCCATTTTGATTGATTCTTTTTTTCGATTCTATTCTTCCTGGAATATTTTCAAACAATAAACTATCAATTTTAGCCAAATAATCGATTTTAGATTGGCCATTCAAATGCTTGTAGGTACTTATTATTTTAAAAGTATAGAAAGTTCCGTTGGTCAATTCAGGCGAAAAAAACTGTCTTTCATTATCCTTGGCAGGAGTTTCGTAAACTTTTCCCGGAGTTACCAGCTGAAACAATTCAGTAGAATATGAATAAGTAAAAGGCACTGGTTTCTTTAGTTTACTCAGCTTTTCTTTTTGGCTTTTGGCTTTTTCTGAGAATGTTCTTTTAGCTGGCTGAACTATGTAACCCATTGAGCGCAACAGCCCAATTACTCCTTTACTATTTGCCAAATGAGCCGCACCAATTCCTATGAACAAACTAGTGCCAGATTGAATTATAGAGTCAATATTATCTGCCATAATTTCGTTTCGGAGGTACAACATATATTTCATGTTGTTGCGAGAAGAAGTTTCTTTTTGAAGTGAATCCAACATATCCAAATCTTGGTTTCGATAGGAGTCTTCTAGAATTTCATAATAACTCTTCTCCTTAGTCAACTTCTTGTACCATTCCGAAGTTTCTTTGGGTTCAATATCAGGAATTCTGGACATCATAGAGAAAGCACTCGTCTGAGTAAAATCCTCTAAACTATACACAGGTTTGTTTTGCTTGCTTCCGGCTTGGTAAATAAACATATCTAAAAATGTATCCTCCTCAAACTCTTTGTTTTGCGCACTTTCTCTGTACAACATCCAATTTGCTAAAAAATGATTGGAAGAAAGAGAAGATGCAAAATCCTTGTTTTCTGGAGGTTCAATTTTAAAAGCATTTTTATAAAATCCTTTGTAAACTTGGCTTTCGATAGCGTATCTGCCTAGGTAATTATTGGCAAATGGAGATTCTACAATTTCATCTAACCATATAATAGGATTTGATTCCAAAGCAATGGCGTCTACGGCCGATAAACCAGCAAAAAACTCCTCACCCAAATGAAAAGCAATTCTCCCGCTTACATGCATAGTTCCGTACAAATAAGAAGTTTCTGTTAGTCCATTACCTGTAATTTCCCAGAGAAGTCCTTTGTGTTCTTTGCTTACAGAATCATTCTGTGAATAAACCTGCATTGTCGCCAAAAAGGCAACCAACGATATTAAATACCTCATTGTTTGATGTTGTTTGTTCTACTAACTCAATTCTTTTCTATAAAATATTTGAGATACTTATATTATTGGTTTATTTCCAACAATGCGTCCATTGTGTTGGTAGAAACAAAGTGATAATTTGGCCTTGCTTTTTGATAAATATTCTTAGCCATCGATTTCTTGTTCGTTTCTATCATTGCTCTGTAAAGCGGGGTCAAAAATTTTCTTCTTCCTACTTTTATTAAAAAAGCTTCTAACGCTTCATAGGCCGGTTGATAGCTTGCTCTTATTGATTTTTCGAACCATGCAGCCGCAATCTCTGAGTTTGTAGAATTTGTAAAATCAAATAATTCATCGGCCGATGTATAATCCACCAATTTCCATGAAGTGTCTATTCCTCTTATAAAATGTAACCACTCGTGAGTTGTCCAATCTTTAGTGACAGCAGGAGTTTGCACAAACTTCTTGGATTCTCTTACTTCATCCACTTTTGTAAATTTATCAGAGATTATTACCGGACAATTTTCTGGCAAACCAGGTTTGTAAATCCAATCTTTCAGATTCATATTTTGAGTTGCAGGCAATTCTTCATTAATATAAACCAAGAATTCTTCCGTTGTCAAGTTTTTAAACTTAAAGTATTCGAAATACGTTTTCAAAAATGAGTCGAATTTTTCTCTTCCCACTTTTTCCTCAATCATTCTCAACATAAAGTAACCCTTTTCGTAGGCAATATCAGACATTCCATCATCTGGGCTTCTTCCTTCCAAATCTAGTTTTAATCTTGTGTCTTCAGCTGGCAAATCAGCCAAGGTATGAGTTAAGTCTTGAAAACCCAATAAAGCCAACATTTCAGAGTAATCTCTTCCGTATAAAGCTTCTGCAATTCTTCTTTCAAAATAAACAGTAAAACCTTCATTCAGCCAAAAATCGTCCCAAGTTGCATTGGTTGCCAAGTTTCCAGACCAAGAATGAGCCAATTCGTGTGCGATTAACGATGTAAGCGATTTGTCTCCTGCAATAATTGTAGGGGTTGCAAAAGTTAATCTTGGATTTTCCATCCCTCCAAAAGGAAAACTTGGAGGCAACACAATTACATCATATTGTTCCCAAGCATAAGGTCCGTATAATTTTTCTGCAGCATCTATCATTGCTTCCAGCTCTTCAAATTCTTCGTAACAAGCCTTCATCATGCTAGGTTCTGCGTACACTCCCGACCTATCACCCAATGATTTGTAATCTAGTTTACCAATCGCCAACGCGATCAAATAACTAGGTATAGGTTGTTTCATTTCAAATTCGAACACACCATTTTTTGCGCTTATTGTATTCGCACTCATCACAGCTGTTAATGAATCTGGCACTTTTATTTTGGCAGAATAAGTGATTTTATTTCCTGGAGAATCCTGGTTTGGAATCCAAGATCTTGTAAGAATCGCCTCTCCTTGAGTAAACAAAAATGGATGAGTTTTATCGGCAGTTTGCTGTGGAGACAACCACTGAACAGCTTCAGAACTTGGATTTGTTGAGTAATAAATTTCAACTCGTGTTGTGTTTGGAGTAATAGCAACGGTAAGCGCTGAACCTTTAAATTCGTCCTCTTTTCCTATAGTAAACTCAACTTCTCCGCCTTTGTCGTTGGTTACAACTTTGGTGATGTTCAAATCTTTGGTGTCAAATATTATTTCGGTTGCTTTATTATTTTTAATCGTATGCGCAGCCATTCCCGATAAAGTTTTCTTGTCAAAATCGGCTACTAAATCCAAAAATATGTGGGTTGTGTTAGCACGACTAAAGTCTGCGTAAGAATGAACGTCTTTATTTTCGTTTGATTCCATTTGGTTATTTTCGATGTTATTGGATTCGTATTGATTTGTGCACCCAACTAACAGGGTACAAAAGGCTAATAAATTGATGATTTTTTTCATATTTTAAAAATACAAGATTATTTAAGTAAAAGGAATTTAAACTTTATTTATTTCACTATTCTTTTATCGAAATTAAAAATTTGTCTTAATTTAGAGACTTAACCAAAAAAAACAAAAAACAATATGAATTTGGAATCAAACAATTCAACAGGACTTTTAGGCCATCCAAAAGGCTTAATGACATTATTTTTCTCGGAGATGTGGGAAAGATCTTGTTATTATGGAATGAGAGTGTTACTTACTCTTTATTTGGTAAAATCACTGATGAAAGGAGATGCAGAAGCTTCTTTAATCTATGGAGCTTACACTGGTTTAGTATACGCTGCTCCAATTTTGGGAGGAAACATGGCTGACAAGTTTTTAGGTTACAGATACGCTGTTTTGTTTGGAGCAATCTTAATGGTTATTGGTGAATTCATTATTATTGGAGGAACTGAACCAATGCTTCTTATGGGAATGGGAGCTTTAATTATTGGAAACGGTTATTTTAAAGCAAATATTTCTACAATAGTTGGAAAACTATATGCAGATGGCGATCCAAAAAGAGATTCTGGTTTTACTATTTTCTACATTGGTATTAATATAGGTGCTCTTATTGCAACAACACTTATTGCATGGGTTGGAGAAACTCATGGTTTTAAATGGGGATTTGCTTTAGCAGGATTCGGTATGTTACTTGGTTTTTTCATTTTTCTTAGTGGTAAAAAACAATTTCATTTACTTCCTGGAGTTCAAATTCCTGAAGCTGGAAAGAAAAAAGTATTTGCTGGATTAAATATGGTTCAATTAATTTCAATTGGTTCTCTTTTCCTAATCCCAGCTTGTTACGTTTTAATACAACATAATAGTGTAATGATGTGGTTGCTATTGGGATTACTTGCTATTGTGAGTTATACATTGTTAATAGCTGGTAGAAAAGAAGACAAAAGAATGGAGTTGGCAAATGAAACAGATATGTTGGCTGAAAAAACTGGAGACAAATCAAAGTCTATCTGGTTTGATAGAATGATTGCTTTCTTTATCCTTTTCTTGGTAAATGTTGTGTTTTGGGCGTGTTTTGAACAAGCAGGAACATCTTTAACTCTTTTTGCTGATAGAAATGTTGACAGAATGATATTTGATTGGGAAATGCCTGCTTCAATGACTCAATTTTTCAATCCATTTTTCATTATAGTTTTTGGATCAATATTCTCTGCAATGTGGGTTAAGTTATCCAAAATGGGAAAAAACCCAAGTATACCAGTGAAGTTTGGTTTGGCATTTTTTCAAATTGCCTTAGGATTTTTGGTCGTTAAATTCATGTTGCCTTTTGCAAATGAAGAATTTCAAGTACCACTAATAACGCTTATTTTATTGTACTTACTTCACACTACTGGTGAATTGTTTATCTCTCCAATTGGATTATCTATGGTAACTAAACTTGCTCCAAAAAAGGTAGCAGGAATGGCAATGGGAGCATGGTTCCTTTCATGGGCAATGGCAAATTACCTAGGTGGTATTATTGCATCAATGTCTGGAGGAGGACACGGAGAAAGTGGAGAAGTAATCAAACTTACAACTCAAGAAGGACTGAAACAATACACTGAAATTTTTAGTATTCTTGCTTATGTACTTTTAGGAATTGGATTTTTAGTTATTCTATTGAATAAGCCAATTCAAAAACTAATGCACGGAGTGGAATAACTCTAATTCTTTATCAATTAATTCAAAAACCTCCTCTCGAATTTCTTCGAGAGGAGGTTTTATTTTTGGGAGTTATAATTGGTCTTTAAGAGTAAAAACCTATTTCGGTTTATTCACAAACAAAAGGAGAATCAAATAGAATAAACAAAGGAGCGCGTTAGTATTTTTTTTTGTGCAGCAATGCGATATAGACAGAAGTTGTTTAATCAAAATTAATGACTGACTTTTAATAAGAATTATAGAGAATCGAAAATCCTTCAAACAAAACAAATTATTCAAATCAATCACAACTTTAGCCAATAAAAAAATCCTAACACGTTGAAATAACCTATTAGGATTGATTTGAATATAAAACACTATCGTTTACTTTTTTGCTTTTTGCATCGTGTTCGGCTGAGAAGGCTTTTTAGCCTTTCCTTGCGTATACAATTTAAACTTAGAAGGAACTGCTTGATGTGGCCAGTAGTTGTTTCCTCTGTCACAGTCTGCAGTTTCAAGGTTTGGATCTAATACAATATTAGCAAACTCTTTCTTTTTTACAAACACCTTCGTTACAGACTGATTCTCTCCTCCTTCAGAAGTCATTTTCCATATTTCTGCAGGAATGTGCTCTTTTTCTTTTGTTCCATCTTTGTATTGAAACTCCAGAATAATTGGCATTACCAATCCTCCCACATTGGTGAATTTAATTTCATAGAAATTATAGTTAGCTCCGATTAATTCTTTCTCTTCATCCGTTAGGTTAGAAACATATCTTTCGTAGCTCTCTTTGTCTGCCTCCGTTACTTCAAATTCGTCATACGAAGTATAAAAATCATTCAAACTTTTGTCCCTTTCGTCGTACGTAGATTCTATGGCAGTCTTGTTTCTTTGATTCCCAACAAAACTACTTTCTTCTTCCATTTTATTTTTTTTAAGTATAGCTTTTTCTACTTCTGGATTTTTGGTGTCAATCTGCAGCCATTTTACTTCATCCATAGAAATATCTACATGGTCCGTAGTGTAAAACCATCCTCTCCAAAACCAATCCAAATCCACAGCAGATGCATCTTCCATTGTTCTGAAAAAATCTGCAGGAGTAGGATGCTTAAAAGCCCATCGTTCCGCATAAGTCTTGAATGCATAATCAAATAATTCTCTTCCCATTACAGTTTCTCTTAAAATATTAAGAGCTGTAGCTGGCTTTCCATAAGCATTGTTTCCAAACTGAAAAATAGATTCTGAATTCGTCATAATTGGCGAAATTCTAGATTTTTCACCTTTCATGTAATCCGTGATTTTGTATGCTGGTCCTCTTCTCGATGGAAAATTTCTTTCAAATTCTTGCTCTGTCAAGTATTGCAAAAAGGTATTTAAACCTTCATCCATCCAAGTCCACTGACGCTCATCCGAGTTAATAATCATAGGAAAGTAGTTGTGTCCTACTTCGTGAATAATTACACCAATCATTCCGTATTTAGTTCTATCAGAATATGTCCCATCTTTTTCTGGTCGTCCAAAATTGAAACAAATCATAGGATATTCCATCCCAATACTTTTTGAGTGCACAGAAATAGCCTTCGAATAAGGATAAGGAATTGTGTACTTAGAATAGGTTCTCAAAGTTTGAGCAACAGCCTTTGTTGAATATTGTTCCCACAATGGATTTCCTTCTTTTGGGTAATAACTCATCGCCAATACATCTGGCGCTCCTTCTTGCTTTACAGCCATCACATCCCAAATAAATTTACGTGAACTCGCGAAAGCAAAATCTCTCACGTTTTTGGCATGAAACCTCCACGTTTTTGTTCCTGTAGCTTTATTTTTTTCAG
>JAHEIE010000031.1:0-5249 GCA_024639505.1 Crocinitomicaceae bacterium | reverse complement strand
AACTGGATTTTCATACGAATTTTTCGCTTTTTTAAAACGATTGTACTGTGCCGAAGTAATGACATCTTTCACATTAGTAAGCTCACCTGTAGACCCTACAACATGATCGCTTGGAGTTGTAATATTTACTTTGTAATCTCCAAAAACAAGAGCAAATTCACCTCTTCCCAAAAACTGTTTGTTTTGCCATCCCTCTACATCGTTGTAGACACACATTCTTGGGTAAAATTGAGCAATTGTATACAAATAGTTGTCTTCTTCTGGAAAATATTCCATTCCCGATCTTCCTCCTACTTTGTCTCTGTCATTTATATTGTAATTCCATTTCATTTTAAAAGTAAATGATTTACCAGGAGACAAATGAGTTTCTAAATTAATCCTCAACATGGTTTTATTGATGGTGTAAGACTGATCTTTACCGTCAGATTTTTTCAAATAATCAATTTTAAAGCCTCCATCAAAATCACTCAACAATGCATTCATTGACCACATACCTGCACCTTCAGAAATTGAGCTAGTCGCAATTTTTTTAGAGTCAGAATCCAATGCTCTCACATTTTGATCCAATTGCACCCACAAATATTCCAGTTTATCAGGCGAATTATTGAAGTAAGTAACAGTTCCTTCTCCAAATAACTTTTGATTTTCATCGTCCAAAATAATGTCTAAGTTATAATCAGCTTTTTGTTGGTAGTACTCATGACCAGGAGCTCCTGCAGCTGTTCTGTACACATTGGGTGTAGGTAATTCTTGTTTTAATTGTCTGAATTTATTGGTATTGTATTCCTGTGTGTTACCAGAAACTGCAAAAAGCCCAGCTAGAGCCATTAAGGTAATTTTCTTCATATTATTGTGCGGTAAATGTATGCGTGTTGGTTATTCTATTGATTGATTTGGTATGTTGTTGATCCCCAATTTTTACATGAGTAATATTCGATTGAGCTGGAAAAACTTCGGTTAAGCTGGTGTTTTTCACTGTCAACTTATCGGGCTGTCCCATTTTTTCTGATTGAAGGTAAATAAATAATGATTCATCTAATTTCACTTCTCTTCCAATCCAATTTAGTTGAATAGTAGAGTCAATAGATAACTCAAAATTATCACGAAAATAAACTTCGAGAATACTGTCCGCTTGAGGGTGTTCATTCGGCTCAGCCAAATGAAGATTTACATTGTGTTTCCGCAAAATAGCTTTTTCCACATCATGCGCAATGTATTGTTGAGAAATCTCGATAGTTTGCGACATCGGATTGTAATCAATATTTGTGATGGAAATATAGTATTCGTGCAACGTTCCAAATCCATTTAACAAAAAGGACAAAGACAGAATAGTCATTACGAATAGGCTATTTTTTTTCATAGCACTAAAGATAGTGTTTTTTGGAAATAAAACGGTTGAGTTAAAACCCAAAAACCAAACCAGCTTGTAAAAAGGATTTTGCAATTCCAATTTCACTAAACATTCCAAAGGATGGAGTGAAATAAAACCTCTTACCAAAGTAGCAAATTAGAAAAAAATTGAATTGAACAAAAAATTACGAATCAATTTAGACTAATAAACAAAAAAAATCCTCACTAGATATATAGTAAGGATTTGAATTAAATTCTATTAAAATAATTAAATAAACTTAAAGTCCTTCCCTGGAAAATAAGCTTTCTCTCCAAGTTCCTCTTCTATTCTGAGTAATTGGTTGTATTTAGCAATACGATCACTACGAGAAGCAGAACCTGTCTTTATTTGACCTGTATTTAATGCCACAGCCAAATCAGCAATGATAGAATCTTCAGTTTCTCCACTTCTGTGACTCATCACTGAAGTATATCCAGCTTTGTTAGCCATTTGAATAGCTTCAATCGTCTCGGTTAATGTTCCTATTTGATTTACTTTTATAAGAATTGAATTTGCAATTCCCTCTTCTATTCCTCTTGCCAATCTCTTTGTGTTTGTCACAAACAAATCATCTCCTACCAATTGAACTTTGTTTCCAAGTTTTTCAGTCAACATTTTCCATCCTTTCCAATCGTCTTCATCCAATCCATCTTCGATAGATGCAATAGGATATTTTTCACACCAATCGGCCCAAAACTCAACCATTTGTTCAGAGGTCAATTTATCCCCAGTCGATTCTAGGTGATAAACTCCTTCTTCTTTGTTGTAAAATTCAGAAGCCGCAGCATCCAATGCAATCCAAATGTCTTTGCCAGGCTTGTAGCCTGCTCTTTCAATCGCTTTCATTACTACTTTTATTCCTTCTTCGTTTGACTGTAAATTTGGAGCAAAACCTCCTTCATCACCCACATTGGTAGAAAGACCTTTTTCTTTCAAAACTGCTTTCAAATGATGAAATACTTCAGTTCCCATTCTCAAAGCTTCGGCAAATGAATGTGCTCCGAAAGGCATTACCATAAATTCTTGAACATCTATTTTGTTGTCGGCATGCGATCCTCCATTCAAAATATTCATCATAGGTACAGGTAAAGTTGTTCCTAACATTCCCCCCAAATAGCTATACAATGAAATCCCTAAAGAATCGGCAGCTGCTCTGGCACAAGCCAAAGAAACACCAAGAATTGCGTTTGCACCAATGTTTCCTTTGTTTTCGGTTCCATCAGCATTTCTCATGATTGTATCAATTCCTAATTGATCTGTAATCATTGTCCCGTGAAGCTCTTCGTCTAGAATTGAATTTACATTTTCTACAGCTTTCAACACTCCTTTTCCTAAATAACGAGAAGAATCTCCATCTCTTAACTCTACTGCTTCGTGAATTCCTGTAGAAGCTCCAGAAGGAACTGCTGCTCTCCCCATACTTCCATCACTTGTCAATACATCTACTTCAATAGTTGGATTTCCTCGTGAATCTAAAATTTCTCTTGCGTGAACGTTTACAATATAACTCATACTTCTTTTTGTATTTCTTAAAAAATTAAACTAATTGTGATTTATTTTCTTTGATATTCATAACGAAATCATCGAATAAATACCTTGAATCATTTGGGCCCGGAGTAGACTCTGGGTGATACTGCACCGAAAATATTTTTCTATCTTTCAGTTTGAATCCTGCTAAAGTATCATCATTCAAATGAACGTGTGTCATTTCAATATTAGCATGGGCTTCAGCTTCTTCTCTGTTAACCACAAAACCATGATTTTGTGAAGTTATCTCACCCTTTCCAGTAAGCAAATTCTTTACAGGATGATTTACTCCTCTGTGCCCGTTGTGCATTTTGAATGTGCTTAATCCCTGGCTTAAAGCCAAAATTTGGTGTCCTAAACAAATACCAAACATTGGAATAGCCAATTGGGTTAATTCTTTCACCGTTGCTATTTCGTTTGGCATAGCCGATGGATCTCCAGGTCCGTTAGAAAGCATGATTCCATCAGGTTGAAATGCAGTTATATCAGATAAATTAGAATTGTAGGGAAAAACCTTTACGAAACAACCTCTGTCCACTAAACATCTTACTATGTTCTTTTTAACTCCATAATCCAATAAAGCTACTTTGTAATCGGAATTTTCATCTCCTACAGTAAAAGGACTTTCAGTCGAAACTTTTGAAGAAAGCTCCAATCCATCCATGGAAGGAGTTTTTATCAATTCCTTTTTTAATTCTTCAATGTCCATTATTTCTGAAGAAATAATGACATTCATTGCACCTTTGCTTCTCACATGACGAACAAGAGCTCTAGTATCAATGTCACTTATTCCTCCTCTGTTGTTTTCTATTAGTAAATCATTAAGAGAAGTTACATCACCAGCTCGAGAATGAGTTTCTGAAAACTTTTTTACAATAAGCCCAGCAATCTTAATTGAATCACTTTCTATTTCTTTTTTGATAGTTCCATAATTCCCGATGTGAGAAGTAGTCATAATCAATATTTGTTCATAATACGAAGGATCAGTGAAAATCTCTTGGTAGCCAGTCATCCCAGTATTGAAAGCAATTTCGCCCGAATAAGTTCCTGGTTTACCAATTGCAATTCCTTCAAAAACAGTTCCATCTGCTAGCAATAAAATTGATTTATTCTTTTCTATCATGTATAAATAGGTTTAAAAATTGATTGATTTATGCAAAAATAAGTTAAAAAAAAAGGATGCAATTCTTAAATTACATCCTTTTTATAAATAATTAATAACAATTCATTTATTCTTCTTCAGAGTCAGCTGGTTTCGCCTCATCAGCTTTTGGTTCAACTTTTTCATTTGATTCAACCACTTCTTCGATCGGTGTTTCTACAGCAACAGTTTTTTTAGCTCCACCTCTTCTACTTCTTCTTGTAGTAGTTTTCTTTTCACTACCATCAGCAGAATAGATTTCATTATAATCAACCAGTTCGATGTAACACATTGGTGCATTATCACCTTGTCTTGGCGGCAATTTTATAATTCTAGTATATCCACCTGGACGATCCATAATTTTTGGAGCTACTTCTCTAAACAATTCAGTAACTAATCCCTTAGCTTGTTCATTGTTCAACAATGCCTTAAATACTAATCTTCTGTTGTGAGTAGTATCTTCTTTGCATTTAGTCAAAACTGGCTCGATGTATTTTCTAAGCTCTTTTCCTTTAGTTAAAGTAGTTTTAATTCTTTTGTGTTTAACCAACTCAGAAGCTAGGTTACCCATCAACGCCTTTCTGTGCGATTTAGTTCTACTTAAACTTTTAAACTTTTTTCCGTGTTTCATTTCTTCCTTTTATCTCTCGTGATATAATATTAGCTATCTAGATTGTACTTTGATACATCCATTCCGAATGCCAATCCTTTCGACTCAATTAATTCTTCCAACTCAGTAAGAGATTTCTTTCCAAAGTTTCTGAATTTCAATAAGTCACTTTTGTGGTAAGACACTAACTCACCTAATGTTTCAACGTCAGCTGATTTCAAACAGTTAAGAGCTCTTACTGACAATTCCATATCCACCAATTTGTTTTTCAACAATTGCCTCATGTGTAATGAAGTTTCATCAAACTCTTCTTCATTTTTCTTTTCATCTACATCCAATGTAATTCTCTCATCCGAGAACAACATGAAGTGGTGAATCAAAATCTTAGCAGCTTCTTTCAATGCAGATTTTGGATCGATAGATCCGTCTGTAGTGATTTCGAAGTTTAATTGCTCGTAATCTGTTCTTTGCTCAACACGGTAATCTTCTACCGTATACTTCACATTCTTAATTGGTGTAAAGATAGAATCTATTGCGATTGTACCAATCTTAGAGTTTTCATCTTTATTTTCTTCAGAAGG
>JAHEIE010000093.1 GCA_024639505.1 Crocinitomicaceae bacterium | reverse complement strand
TTTGCCTTTGTATACTGGGAATCCTGCTCCAGTAATTTTTACACCTAAATCAAAATCAATCAAATCAAAATCTTTGGCAAGTTCCCAGTGTGGTTTAGCAGATTCTGCCATTTTCTGAGGACTTCCAAACTCAAAAATTGTCAAGTTGTCTTCCGGTGTTTTTCCTTCTGGAACCTCACTGTTTGGAACATTTGGCAATTGGTACAAGATATCATCTATTTTCTGATCCAATTCATTGAATTTATCTTTCAAAACCTGAATGGAATCATTTAAACTTTTAGTTTCTTCCTTTTTTTCGTTTGCTTCTGCTGCTTTACCCGATTTAAAAAGCTCTCCAATCGCTTTAGAAAGAACATTTCTTTTGTTTAAAAGGGCATCATTTTCAACCTGAATTTCTCTTTTTTCTTTGTCTAAATTCAACAAATCAGAAACCAATTGTTTGGCATCAAAATTCTTGATTAACAATTTGTTGATTATCTCCTCTGGGTTTGCTCTTAGCGTATTTATTTCAATCATTTGGATAAATAATTTTCGGGTATTTATTTCTACAAAGATATTAATTAAGACAGGAACTAGAATTTTTTTGTTTGATATCTTGCATTATTTTCTGATTGAATCAAATTCTTATATCTTTAAAAAAAATAATTCATGCGATTTTTCCAACACAGATGGTTTCTCTTGGCTTTCACAGCAATCATATTGCTTGTTGGGCTTACCTCAAAATCATGGAAAATTCACCAAGAATACCCTTATCAGTTTACTTATCGAAATGATGTAAATCAATACTATTGTTATTTGCCAGCTCTTTTTGTTTACAAAGATTTAAGTTTCAAATTTAAAAACGACCGACTCTATTGGTTAACCGAAGATGAAAACTGGGTGGCACTTCCCAAGATGACAATGGGAATGTCTATTCTTTACAGTCCTTTTTTTGTAATCGGCCATGCAATTGCTAACGTCAGTGACTATCCACCTGATGGTTACTCGTTGCCTTATAGTTATTCCATAAGAATTGGAACTTATCTCTATGTTTCAATTGCGCTGTATCTCTTGTACTTGTCTTTGCTTCGATATTTTAAACCTTGGATTTCTGGAGTTTCAATTTTTCTTGTTTTTGCCAGCACAAATCTATTCTATTATAGTGTAGGTGAAGCAGAAATGAGTCATTCCTATCTCTTTTTTCTGTATTCAGTTATTATATATAATACACTTAAATGGAATGATAAAAAGAAAAGAAAAAATTTAGTTTGGCTAAGTTTGGCAATGGGAATGTGCGTTTTAATTAGACCTACGAGTTTATTGTTTGCTTCACTGCCTGTTCTTTATCTGTTTTCCACAAAGGAAAATAGGTTTTGGATTTCGAATAATTTAAAAACAATTTTCAGTTCCTTGTTAGTCTTTTTTCTTCCCATTTTCTTGCAAATGTTATTTTGGAAAACCTACGGAAGTGGATGGGTAAGATGGAGTTACAGAAATGAAGGGTTTTTCTTCGATAATCCGCATATTCTTGAGTTTTTATTTGGTTATAGAAACGGATGGCTTCTTTACACTCCAATTATGATATTTGCCTTAGCGTCAGTTTTTGTGTTGCCACAAAAGTTGAAATCAATGAAGTATTCAATTTTTATTATTCTTCCCTTGGCAATCTATATTCTTTCATCATGGTGGTGCTGGTGGTTTGGTGGTAGTTTTGGTGGCAGAACTATGATAGAGTTTTATGCAATATTAGTTTTTCCATTGGCTGCTGGAATTCAGTTTGTAGCCCAAATTAATGTTGTGAAATATGTATTTCTTTTTATGTTTTTAGGGACAACCTTTTACAATGTTTTAGGAATGCATAAAAAAACCAATCATGAATTGCACTGGGATTCTATGAGTAAAGAGGCTTTTTGGTTCACATTTTCTAAATTAAAACTAAAAGGGGAGGAACGCAACGAACTTGAAACCTTATACAAACAACCCGATTACGAAAATGCAAGAAAAGGGTTAGTGGAAAGAGAAATGGATTAATTGTATTCAGTTTGTTCAGGCAAATTTAGAATTCAATAAATCTCGTATATTTGTTACATGCAAGCTTGGAGAGAAAAAACACATGAGATAATATTCGAAGCGGATACAAAAGCTGGAAAGGTATTTGATGTTACACTACTAGCTTTTATACTTCTTAGTTTATTAGTTGTGATGCTCGACAGTGTTGTGGAAATTCACAACGAGCATGAAGCGCTATTATATAAAATCGAATGGTTTTTTACCATTGTTTTTTCTCTTGAATATATATTGCGAATAGTTTCCGTAAAAAGACCATGGAAGTATATATTTAGTTTTTATGGTATCATAGATTTTGTATCTACAATCCCAACATACATTTCACTTATTATTCCTGGTGGAGGACATGTTTTTCAGGTGTTTAGAGTCTTAAGATTCCTTAGGCTTTTTAAGATTTTCAAACTTGGTAATTTCACAAAAGAGGCCAAGTTTTTGGGGCAAGCCATGAAAGACAGCCGAGAAAAAATCATTGTATTTTTAGTAGTTGTTCTGTGTATGGCAATGATCTTGGGTTCATTGATGTACGTAATTGAAGGTAAGGAAAATGGATTTTCAAGTATTCCTAGAAGTATTTATTGGGCTATTGTAACGCTTACTACGGTTGGTTTTGGAGATATTTCTCCAGTTACACCTCTTGGTCAATTTGTATCCTCTATTATCATGATATTGGGGTACGGAATTATTGCTGTACCTACCGGAATGGTAACCGCAGGTGTTATCAAGAAAAACAATTTTAACAATACTAAAAGTTGCAAATCTTGTTCAAAAGAAGGGCATGCAGACGATGCAGTTTATTGTAAATTTTGTGGCGAAGTTTTGTAATACTTTTAAAAAAAAATAACTATCTAACTTATATCTATTGTTCAATGGTAAGAAAAGCATTTGTAATTATCTCGGTCATTCTAGTTTCCACAGTCATTCTAGTTTCTATTTTTGTAACACCCGTTTGGTGGTTGTTTTTAATCCTTGGACCTTTGGTTGTTCTCGGGATTTATGATATGACTCAGACCAAACATGCCATCAGAAGAAATTTTCCTGTTATTGGTAATTTAAGGTATATGCTGGAAGGTGTAAGACCAGAATTAATGCAATATTTTGTAGAAACAGATACGGAAGGTCGTCCCTTCGATAGAATTGATAGATCCTTAATTTACAGAAGAGCCAAGAATGTTTCTGACACCTCTCCATTTGGAACCCAAGAAGATCCTTACAAAGATGGATATGAATGGATAAACCACTCGATGTATGCAAAATCGCATCACGATTATACGATAGACACTAGAGTTTTGGTGGGAGAGGAAAATTGCTCTAAACCTTATTCCACAAGTATTTACAATATTTCTGCAATGAGTTTTGGATCTTTGAGTTACAGAGCTGTGGAAGCATTGAATGGCGGAGCAAAAATAGGAAGGTTTGCGCATAATACAGGAGAAGGAGGAGTGAGTCCTTATCATTTAGAAAATGGTGGAGATTTAATTTGGCAGGTAGGAACTGGTTATTTTGGATGCAGAAATCAAGACGGAACTTTTAGTCCCGAAAAATTTAAAGAAACAGCCAGTGCAAGCTCCATAAAAATGATTGAAATAAAACTTTCTCAAGGAGCAAAACCAGGTCATGGAGGAATTTTACCAGCCTCCAAAAACACACCAGAAATTGCTAAAATTAGAGGTGTGGAACCAGGTACAGCGGTTTTGTCTCCTCCAGGACATTCAGCATTTAGCAATCCAACAGAATTTATGAGCTTTATCAAGGAATTGAGAGAACTCTCTGGAGGAAAACCTGTTGGGTTTAAATTGTGTATTGGCGTTAAAAAAGAATTTGAAGACTTATGCAAAGCCATGCTCAATACAGGAATAACTCCTGATTATATTGCTGTGGATGGAGGAGAAGGAGGTACGGGAGCGGCTCCAGTGGAGTTTGCAGATTCTGTCGGAACACCATTTTTAGATGGATTAGCATTTGTGCATGACACCTTGGTCAAATTTGATTTGAGAGATAAAATAAAAGTGTCGGCCTCAGGCAAAATTGTTTCAGGTTTTCATATTGTGAGAGCATTGGCTATGGGAGCCGATTTCTGTCAAAGTTCCAGAGGAATGATGATGGCACTAGGTTGTATTCAAGCTTTACAATGCAACACAAATACTTGCCCTGTGGGAATTGCTACCCAAAACCAGCACCTGATCAAAGGATTGAATGTGGCTGATAAAAAAGAGCGTGTAGCGAGCTTTCACAAGAAAACCTTGGAGAGTTTTTCTGAGATTATTTTGGCTGCTGGATTGACAAACAAGAACCAACTTACTCGTGAGCACATTAATCATAGGATAGAAAGTAATGTAATTAAAACATACGAAGAAATGTATCCTTCTTTGAAAAGAGAAAAAACGAAAATGAATTAACTTGGTATCGTTTTTGACTCTTTTCAATAAAATGAATTCCCAATCGTTATGATCAATATGAAATCACTTATTGTTATATTTTTTTCTTTTTTCTCCCTTGTGGTTCTTTCAAAGGATAACACAGAATTTTCTGCTGAAATTATCCATCAAGAAAAGAAACTCGATTCATTGTTTACCTTGCTAAGAGCCAGTAAACAAGATAAGGAGTATAAAAAATACAACGACCTTTTTACGGTTGAATTAGAAAAAACACTTGAATTAAACGAGGCATTTGATTACCCTTTTCAGTCCTTGGTAAAAATGTCTAAAATAAAATCTCCCGATAATGAATTTCGTTTGTTCAATTGGAACGTAGAATCCGAAAGTGGAGTTCATTCCTTTTATTGTT
>JAHEIE010000001.1:68754-100606 GCA_024639505.1 Crocinitomicaceae bacterium | reverse complement strand
TCCTGGGGGAAAACTAACTGTGCTGGAAGGAAATGGATATCGTTTTGATGCTGGACCTTCTCTCTTTACAATGCCCAATTTGGTTGCCGAATTATTTGAGCTTTCGGGTAAAAATCCCTCAGATTATTTCAATTATGAAAGACTAGAAATACTTTGTAATTATTTTTACGAGGACGGAACTAGAATTTCTGCGCACTCGGATATTGATCGCTTTGCGGATGAAATAGACAAAAAAACGACCGATTCTGCCGAAAAAGTAAAAAAACATCTCAAAAAAAGCGAATTTATCTACGGAGCCACCGAAGAACAATTCCTAAATAAATCGCTTCATAAAGTAAAATCTTTTCTGTCATTCTCTACGTTGGTTTCAATTATGAAATTGCCGTTTTTGAGCATTTTTAGTACCATGAATAAAGTGAACGAGAAAGCATTTTCTGATTCAAAAACCGTTCGGTTATTCAATCGATACGCTACTTACAACGGTTCTACACCCTACGAAGCTCCTGGAATTCTGAATATTATTCCTCACCTAGAGTTTGGGCTTGGCGCATATTTGCCTCATGGCGGAATGCACGAAATCACCAATAGTTTGGTGAAACTGGCGAAAGAAATCGGAGTTAAATTTCATTTTAATGAAGAGGTGATTGCTATTGAAACAGAAAATAAAGTTGCAAAATCGGTTGTTACCAAATCTGGAAAATTTGAGGGTGATGTAGTGGTTTGCAATGCCGATATTCATACGGTTTACGAAAAACTTATTCCTTCTGCCAAAAAATTGAAGAAAGTGGATAAGCAGGAGCGCTCGAGTTCGGCACTTATCTTTTACTGGGGAATTGGCAAAGAATTTCCAGAACTAGACGTGCACAACATTTTATTTACCGAAGATTACAAAACAGAGTTTACCCATCTTTTTGATTCCAAAACCATTTACGAAGACCCGACCATATACATACACATCACGAGCAAACACCTGAAACAAGATGCTCCATTTGGGAAAGAAAACTGGTTTGTGATGATAAATGTTCCATCCGTTTATGGGCAAGATTGGGATAAGATGGTATCCGATGCTCGAAAAAATATCCTTTCCAAAATCTCCAGAGTTTTAGGTGAAGACATCGAAAAACTAATCGAATTTGAAGAAAAACTAACACCTCAACTCATTCAAGAGAAAACAAATTCATACAAGGGTTCGCTTTACGGAACTTCCAGTAACAATAGGTTTGCCGCATTTTTCAGGCATAAAAACTTTTCTTCCGACTACAAAAACCTCTTTTTCTGTGGTGGAAGTGTACATCCGGGTGGAGGAATTCCTTTGGCGTTGTCCTCTGCCAAAATTATTAGTAAATTAATCAAATGATAAAAAATATTACTACCGAAAACCGATGGATTGGTGTTTTGATTATCCTACACTTTGTAGGGCTAATTGGATTAAGTCTTCCAGAGTTTCGACATTTATTTCTTCCTCTTACTCCTGTTAATTTATTACTAACTCTTGTGGCTTTTTACAAAGTAAATTCCGATTTCAGCGGAAAATTGCTACTACTTTCTTTTCTGATTTTTCTAATCGGTTTTTCGGTTGAGGCCATTGGTGTAGAAACGGGAATATTGTTCGGCAACTACGCTTATGGCTCTCCTTTTGGATTTAAAATTTTTGATACTCCAGTGATGATTGGGGTGAATTGGTTGTTTCTCGCACTTAGTTCTTATGGAATTGTGCAGTTTTTTACCAAGAAAGCTTTTTGGCTTATTGTACTTCCGCCAATCCTCATGGTTGGGCTAGATTTTTTGGTAGAACCTGTAGCTATGAAATTAGGCTTTTGGGGTTGGGAAAATGATATTATTCCCATACAAAACTACATCATGTGGTTTGTTACGAGTTTATTTATTCATGTGCTAATTCATTGGTTTTCTCCCAAAATAAACAGCAAGATTAGTTTTGTTATATTTGGCACTCAAACCGTCTTTTTTGCGGTGTTAAACTTTGTCATATAATGGAGTTCCTTGAATCAAAATATCTTTACTTCTATATCTTGCTTTTTGCTCTTTCCTACCCGCTTGCACAAAGTTTTGAACGTAGAATAACCTATTACAAAAAATGGAAAAAACTCTTTGCAGGAATTGCTGTAATGATCGCTATTTTTGTGCCTTGGGATGTGTGGTTTACGCACCAAGGTGTTTGGTGGTTTAATGACGATTACACTACTGGGATTCGTATCTTTTTGTTGCCAATTGAAGAATGGCTGTTTTTTATTCTCATTCCTTTCGCTTGTTTTTTTATTTATGAAGTCCTCAATTATTTTATCAAAAAAAACATTTTAAGCGGATTTGCAAGACCTTTTTTGTTCTTGTTTTCAATCTTGCTTATTGTGGTTTCATTCTTTTATTCGGATAGATTGTACCCTTTTGTAACTTTCGTTTGTACGGGAATAATTGGTCTCATTACGGTTTACTATAATCCAAAATGGCTCGGTAGATTTCTGTTGATGTACTTCGTTAGCTTGATTCCTTTTTTACTTGTAAACGGAGTTTTAACCGGTTCGTTAATCGAAAATCCAGTAGTAAACTACAATCCTGAAGAAATTATTGGGCTAAGAATCCTTACAATCCCCGTTGAAGACAGTGTTTACAACTTGATGATGTTATTAATTGTGATGTGGGTGTACAAAGGATTTAAAACTGAAAAGCACACCTAGTCTTTCTTCAGCATTTCTTTCAGGTTCATTCCTTCTAGGTTGTAGATAAACCAAAGATAGAAAGCAAATAATACCGTATTGAATCCCAAGATGAAAACAACGGAATCTGGAAATATGATTTTGAAACCAACACTCACAAAGTAAAGAGCAACAGCAAACAAAAGAAAAAAGCTTCCTTTTTTTATGTTGTACGGAATTGGATAGTGTTTTTGTCCCAAAATATAGGAAGTAATCATCATTCCTCCGTACACCGCAAACGTGGTCCATGCCGAGGCAACATAACCCAGAATTGGAATAAATAATACGTTTAACCCAACGGTAAGAACAGCTCCTCCCATGGCGATATATGCGCCAAATTTTGTTTGTCCGGATAATTTGTACCAGATAGATTGATTGTAATAAATCCCCAAAAATATATTGGCTACAAGCAAAATTGGAACAACATGAAGTCCTTCCCAGTATTCTCTTTTTGGTAACAACCACTTGAATACCTCAAGATACATGAGAATAAACAAGAACATGATTGAAACGGCCAAAATGAAGTAATTCATTACGGTTCTGTAGGTTTGATTTGCGTTTTTTTCTTTGGCTCGTGCAAAGAAAAATGGTTCGGCTGCGTATCTAAAGGCTTGAATAAACAACGAAATGAGTATCGATAATTTATAAACTCCCGAATAAATCCCAACTTGCTGTTTGGCAACCTCAACTCCTTGCTCAGGTTCAATCATTCTTCTTATCAAAATTCTGTCGAATGTTTCGTTGATTATTCCTGCAAAACTACCTAACATAAGAGGCAATGAATAAATAAGCATATTGGTCAAGAGCTTTTTGTTTATTTCCCATTTTACCTTGATAAATTCCGGATAAAGTAGCGCTAATTTTACTACCGTTGCAATCAAATTAGAAATAAAAATATAACCAATTCCTATGGCTGGATCATAAATGAGTTCCACCAAAGCTGTTTTGTTTCCATTATCGAAACTTGTTTTGGCAAAAGCGATAAAAAGGATGTTGAAAAAGATGTTGGTCCCAATGTTTATCAAGTTAATTTGAGCAAATTTTTTAGCTCTGCTTTCGTTCCGCAGTTTTGCCATCGGAATGGTTGCAAAAGCATCTAATCCTAGAATAAGTGCCAAATAAATAATGAAATCTGGGCGGGAAGCATAGCCAATTAAATCTGCTATAGATTGAGTAAATAAAAACCCAACTAAAATAAATAAACCACTAGAAACAGCAATAAAAGTAAGAGCTGTGCTGTAAACGCTTACCTCGTTTTTTTCGGTTTTAGAAAACTTAAAAAAAGCAGTTTCCATACCAAAACCCAACAGAACCATAAAAAAAGCTACATTGGCATACAACTCCGAAACTTCACCATACTGGGCCGTGCTAAAGCTTGTGATGTAAAGAGGAGTCAATAAAAAATTTAGGATACGAGCAAACATACTACTTACTCCGTAAATAGCTGTTTGCCCCGCTAGTTTTTTTATTACACTCAACTAAGTTTGTTTTTTTACTTAAAATTTGCTTTTCTTCTTTCGATAAAAGCAGTCGTTCCTTCCTTAAAATCATCTGTACCAAAACAGTTGCCAAATTCTTCAATTTCTGTTTCAAATCCATTTTCACCATCCGTGTAATTTGCATTCACGGCTTTGATGGCTAGGCCAATTGCCGAAGATGAATTTTTTACAATTTTACCTGCTATTTCATGGCATTTTTCCATCAAACGGTCTACAGTGGTTACATGGTTTACCAATCCCCATTTTTGGGCATCTTCTGCCGAAATCATTCCTGCAGTTGCGATCATCTCCATCGCCTTTCCTCTTCCCACCAATTGAGCTAGTCGTTGCGTTCCTCCATATCCAGGAATCACTCCCAACGATACTTCTGGCAATCCCATTTTGGCATTGTCTGAAGCTACTCTGATGTGGGCCGACATTGCCAATTCCAATCCTCCTCCCAATGCAAACCCATTGATTGCTGCAATGATTGGAGTGGATAGATTTTGTGCCAAATCAAATAATTTATCATGTCCTTCCTTACTTAGTTTTTTTCCTTCTTCTACCGAAAATGACGCAAATTCTTTGATGTCTGCTCCAGCAACAAAAGCTTTTTCTCCCGATCCTGTCAATACAATTACTTTTACTCCAATTTCAGCGTCTGCTTCTTTCAAAGCTTGCGATAATTCGCTTATTGTTTGAGAATTAAGAGCATTCAATTGCTTGGGTCTGTTAATTGTAATTGTTCTAACAGAATCGTTGTTTTCGATTATAATATTGCTTTCTGACATAGTTTTTAAGGTGTTTTAACTCAATTTCAAAGTTAATAGATTCTTTCCGATAGTTTTCTGGTTTTGGTTTTATTATTCCAAGGGCGGTGTTGATAAAGTAAGGTTTTGTCTTCAACAAAGGATTTATCATTTGTATCAATCGCTTGGGAGATGTTCCTTTAGATTTCTTTCTTTGTAGTTTTTAGATTCCCTTTTCAAGAGAATGACAAGTAGAAGATGAAAAAAGTAGAATCAAAAACTTAATATTTGGTTGTTCAAAAAATCCATACCTTTAAATCATGAAATTTTCTTCAGGCATATTTTTTTCATTTGTATTGGGGCTTATCTCCTTTGTCATTTCTTCATTGGGAATGTATCTGCTGTTGAACGATCCCGACAAAGAGCCTGAAGTTCTTCTCGTTTCGTTTAGTATTGGTGGGATTGTCTTTGTGGTTTCCTACTTTGCTTTGCAAATCTATACCAAAAGAAAATTCAAAAAAATTTACCGTTCGATTGGGATTGTGTACGAAAAAAACGGTGATATTTTCGGGAAAGATGCCCAGCTTGAAATAGAAAATTGGCTGAACAAAAAAACAACAGAAATACAAAAACTAAAATCTACTGAAGCCTACAGAAGAGAGTTTTTTGGAAATTTAGCACATGAGCTTAAAACCCCTGTTTTTAGTGTAGAGGGCTATATTTTGACGTTGCTTGAAGGAGGATTAGAAGACGAGTCAATAAACAGGAAATTCCTAAACAAAGCCGCCAAGGGAATTGACAGAATCACGAATGTGATTGCAGACATGGATACCATTACCAAAATCGAATCTGGTAATTTGAAACTGAATTTGAAGCGAATTTCCTTATTCGAATTGATAAAAAATATTTTATCTGAGCTGGAAGACTTAGCTGAAAATCATGAGATTAAGGTTACTCTTGAAAAACCTTCGGTGGCCGAAATTTTTGTAACTGCCGACAAATTAAGGCTAGAACAAGTTGTTACTAATTTAGTGTCAAACTCTATTTATTACGGTAAAAAAGGTGGTGAATCTGTGATTTCTGCCAAAGAAATTGCCAAAGGAAAAATTCTTGTTAAAGTAACAGATAACGGTTTGGGAATTGCAAAGGAGCATTTGCCTCGCTTGTTCGAGAGGTTTTATAGAGTAGAAAAAAGCCGAGATAGAAACCTAGGAGGTTCTGGAATTGGACTAGCTATTGTAAAACACATTGTAGAGGCTCACAACCAAAAAATATCGGTAGAAAGTAATCTAGACAAGGGGACAACCTTTTCTTTTACTCTGGATAAGGCTTAAAAATCAATTTCAAGCTGCTCGGGCAACAACCTAAAGCTTTTTCTGTGATAATCAGTTGTTCCAAAATCTCTTATGGCTTGTCGGTGAGCTTTAGTTGGATATCCTTTGTTTTTGTTCCAATCGTAATGTGGAAATTCCTCATGATATTGTTTCATGATATCGTCTCGGTAGGTTTTTGCCAAAATAGAAGCCGCTGCAATCGGCAAGAATTTTCCATCTCCCTTTATTACACAAACGTGTTCTGTTTCTTTGTATGTATTAAACCGATTTCCGTCAATTAGCAACAAATTCGGAGTCTTTTTTAATTTATCAATCGCTCGGTGCATAGCCAAAAAAGAAGCGTTCAAAATATTAATTTCATCAATTTCTTTGGGCGAAACTATGCCAACTCCCCAAGCAAGAGCTTCTTTTTCGATAATCGGTCTTAATAATTCTCTTTGCTTCTCTGTTAGCTTTTTAGAATCATTCAGAATCTTATTTTTAAATTTCTTGGGTAAAATAACAGCTGCAGCAACTACTGGTCCTGATAAACATCCTCTTCCTGCTTCGTCACAGCCGGCCTCAATTTTGGTTTTATCATAGTATAGTTTTAGCATATTTTAATTCGTTTTTTTACTTCAAACAATTGCTCGATTTATAAACATAAATAATTATTTCGGTTTATTACATCTTCTGACTTCGTGCTACCAACTTCTAACTTCCATGAACCTCAACAATGGTATTCCAGACTATTTCGGCTGTTTTGTCCCAACTAAATTGCTTGGCTCTTTCTCTTCCGTGTTCTATTAATTCTTGACTCAATGAATCGTCTTTCACAATTCTTTTCATTCCATTTTTGATGTCTTCTACAGAAAACGGATTGACATAAATGGCTGCATCGCCACCTACTTCTGGCAACGAAGTTAATTCTGATGAAAGAATTGGCAACTCGCATTTCATTGCCTCTACCAATGGAATTCCAAATCCTTCGAAATAAGAAACATAAGTAAGTGCTAAACCTGATCCGTACAATTTGTTGAGTTCGCTAGACTGAATGTGTCCGGTAAACACAACATCGGATTGGTGTTTCATTTCATCAAAAACCTGCTTGATCTCTTTGTTCCACCAATATTTTTCTCCCACCATGAGCAATTTCACCACGCTTTTTGTTTCTGTTTTAAACCGATCAAACGCTTGAAATAAATTCGTTACATTCTTTCTTGGATGAAGTGCGCTTACAAACAAAAAATATGGAATTCCTTCCGTAAATTTACTTCTTGTTTCTTCTTTTTCTTGTTCAGAAATAGGATGAAACAATTCTCCTATTCCGTTGTGTGCAACTTGAATTTTATCCTCTGATATTCCAAAACTTTGTACTAAATCTTGTTTCGAATACTCGGAAACGGTAAGGATTTTACTCGCTTTTTTTGCGAATTTAGGAAAGAAGTAATTGACGTAATTTCGGTTCCAAAAAGGAATATCTTTGGGGTAATGAACAAAACTTAAGTCGTGAATTACAGGAATTTGTTTAACATCAGAACTTAAACTCAAATAGCCATCCGGGGACAAAAAAACATCTATGTCGTGTTTTTTTAACGCTCGTTTTACACCTATTTCAAACCAGATATAATACAAAAATGGATGGCGCGCTGGTGGATTGATAACAATTGGCGTCACGTTCTTTTCGTAAACGAATTTTTCATCGAATTTTCTGTCAAAAAAGAAGAAAAACTCATGTTCAGGATGGTTATTTGCTAATCTTTTTGCTACTTCGTGAGTAAACCAACCAAAACCTTCTAATTTATTGGTGAGTAAAAACCGTGTATTTATAGCAATTTTCATCTTGGCTACTAAGGTATAGTTTTCTGAATAATTTGGGATGCTACATCGCCATCAAAAGTAAATCAATGTTTTTGTGTGGCAAACTAAAGGCATCACCCAAGGTTTTACTTGTCAGCATACCTTTGTAAACATATACTCCATGTCTGAATCCTTTATTTTCTCTTACCATTTTTGCAATTCCACCTTCTTCTCCTATCTGAATGAGTAAAGGAGAAAAAATATTGCTCAACGCAAAAGATGCGGTTCTAGAAACGGAGGAAGCTATGTTTGGTACACAATAATGAATTACCCCGTGTTTGGTGAAAACTGGTGACTTATGATTGGTAACTTTTGAAGTCTCAAAACATCCCCCTTTGTCAATGCTTACATCCACAATCACTGCTCCTTCCTTCATTGTTTCTACCATTTCTTCGGTTACTACACATGGAGTTGTTCCGTTATTGGATCTCAACGCACCAATTGCCACATCTGCTCTCATCAAAGCTTTTTCCAATACTTTTGGGTTTATGATTGAAGTCCAAATGGAAGTATTCAAATCGTTTTGAATTCTTCTTAATTTGTACACATCGTTGTCAAATATCTTGACAGAAGCTCCTAGTCCTATTGCAGATTTTGCAGCAAATTCTCCCACCGTTCCTGCTCCAATTATCACCACTTCTGTTGGCGATACTCCGGCAATTCCACCCAAAATAGTTCCTCGTCCGTTGTTCAAATTACTTAGGTAATGAGAAGCTATTCCAATGGATTTTATCCCCGCAATTTCTGACATAGATCGTATAACTGGGTATACATCGTCTTCATCTTTCACAAAATCCCAAGCAATTGCAGTGATTTTCTTCTTCATCAGCATCTCCAGGGTGTTTTTTGGATGAACAGAAAGCTGAAGGGCAGCAAACAAGGTTTGATTCCCCGACATCATTTCAATTTCTTCCTTGCTTGGAGGAGCTACTTTTATAATAATATCTGCTTTGAAAACCTCTGAAGTATCGTAACAAATTTCGGCACCTACCTCGCTGTAATCTCTGTCTACAAAATTCGCATTTACACCGGCATTAGTTTCTACACACACTCTGTGTCCGTTACTCACCAAAAGCGCAACCGCTTCGGGAACTAGCGAAACTCTATTTTCCTGAAAGCTTGTTTCCTTTGGGATTCCAATAAATAATTTTTTGCTTTTTGTTCCTGCAAGCTGCAGTTTTTCCTGAGGCACCATGAGTGCTTCTTTCGCCAAGGATTTTAGTACATCTGAAGACATATCAATAGGTTAGTGTGATGATTCGAGTAGTGTCCACTACCTCAATAGTTAAATTTACAAATTTTTCGTCTAAGTACGATAGGATTTTTTCTGGCCATTCGAAAAAACAAATGTCTCCACTGTCCAAAATTTCAAGAACTCCAATGTCGAGCAATTCCATTTCGGTTCGTAATCGATACAAATCGAAGTGAAAAATTGAGCTTCCTGAATCTGTTACATATTCATTTACAATGGAGTAGGTTGGGCTAGAAGTGTGTTCGGAAACGCCCAGAGTCTTACATATTTCATTTATCAAAGTTGTTTTGCCTGCGCCCATGGGTGCTTCCAAACAAAAATGAGAATACTCATTCGAAAGCTCCTTAATGAAATTAGCTACAGGCGCTAAACCTTTTAAATCCATTACTTCAAATCTCTTTTCCATAAATTTTTAGTTTTTGGTAATCTTCCTTAGCTCACCAATTGCTTGAGAAATAGAGTGAATACCGCTAAAAACAAGTCTTAGTTTATTGTTTCTTTCGCTCATTTTACAATTTCTTGGGTTCGTTTGAATGAAAATAAGAGTTTTTGTAAACGCATCGGATTCAAAGTATGCAGATTGTTGATTGGAAGGGAAAAAACAAATCATTTTTTCTTGTTTCAATATTATTTTCTCAAACCCTATTTCCTTGGACAACCACTTTAGCCTTATTGTTTTTAGCAATTCAGAAGTTTCCTCTGGCACATCTCCAAACCTATCTTTCAGGTTTTTTCTGTAAGCATCAAGTTCTTCCGTTGTTTTCACCTCGTCCAACTCTTGGTACAAAGAAAGTCTTTCGGCAATTTGATTGACGTAGGTATCCGGAATCAATAGTTCCAAATCTGTTTCCAATTGAAAGTCTTCTATCTCGAAAAACTTGTCGTTTTTTTCGTCCTTAAATAGCTCTTTGAACTCGTTTGTTTTGAGCTCCTCAATAGTTTCGTTTAATATTTTTTGGTAAGTCGCAAAACCTATGTCATTGATGTATCCGCTTTGGCTAGCTCCCAACAAATCTCCGGCTCCTCTAATGTCCAAATCTTTCATAGCGATATTAAATCCGCTTCCCAGTTCGCTGTGCTGCTCAATTGCATTTAATCTTTTTGTTGCATCGTCACTTAGCATGTGGCGAGGTGGAGTAATTAAATAACAGAACGCTTTTTTGTTGCTTCGCCCGATTCTTCCTCTCATTTGATGCAAATCGCTCAGCCCAAAATTGTTGGCATTGTTAATAATCATTGTATTGGCGTTTGGCACGTCAATTCCCGATTCTATGATCGATGTAGCAACCAAAACATCATACATTCCATTGATAAAATCCATGAGAGTTGCTTCCATTTTTTGGCCCTCCATTTGACCATGAATAATAGCTACTTTTGCATCGGGAACTAATCTTTGAATCATCCCTGCAACCTCTTTTATGTTTTGAACTCTATTGTTTACGAAATAAACTTGGCCTCCACGTTGCATTTCGTAAGAAACAGCATTTCTTATTGTTTCTTCATTAAAAGTATGAATCTGTGTATCAATTGGTTGTCGGTTGGGTGGGGGAGTATTGATTACCGACAAATCCCTTGCTCCCATCAGCGAAAACTGAAGAGTTCTTGGAATTGGAGTAGCGGTTAATGTCAAAGAGTCTACATTCTCTTTCATCGTTTTCAGTTTGTCTTTTACACCTACTCCAAATTTTTGTTCTTCGTCTACAATCAAAAGACCTAAGTCCTTAAATTTTACACTTTTTCCGGCAATTTTATGAGTTCCTATCAGAATGTCTATTTCTCCTTTCTCTAATCTTTCTAATGTTTCCTTTACCTTTTTTGTTGATTTAAATCGGTTGAGATAATCTACTTTGCAAGGAAAATCTTTGAGTCGTTCGTTAAAACTCCTAAAATGCTGGAGGCTCAAAATAGTAGTTGGCACTAAAATAGCAACTTGTTTGCTATCCGCAACAGCTTTAAAAGCGGCACGAATTGCAATTTCTGTTTTTCCAAATCCTACATCTCCACACACCAATCTATCCATTGGAATATCCTTTTCCATGTCTTCTTTTACGGCCAAGGTGGCTTTGTGCTGGTCTGGAGTGTCTTCGTACATGAATGATGCCTCCAATTCATGCTGAAGGTATGTATCTGGTGAAAATGCAAACCCTTCTTTCATTCTTCTTTTTGCATAAAGCTGAATCAAGTCAAAAGCAACTTCTTTTACTCTCTTTTTTGTTTTTGCTTTTAGGGCTTTCCAAGCAGGAGTTCCTAACTTATTTATCTTAGGTTTTTTGCTGTCTTTTCCCGAAAATTTTGAGATTCTGTGAAGCGAATGAATACTCACATACAGCACATCACCGCCATCATACAAGAGTCTGATTGCCTCTTGCTCTTTTCCGTTCACGTCTATTTTCTCTAGTCCCGAAAATGTACCTACTCCGTGATCAATATGAACGATAAAATCTCCTTTTTTTAATCCATAAATTTCTTTCAGACTCACTTGCTCTTTCGATTGCTTGTAACCTTCTTTTATTTTAAACTTATGATACCTCTCAAAAATTTGGTGATCTGTGTAACAAATGATTTTTAAATCATTGTCGATATAACCTTTGTCGATACTGGTGTGAATTGGAGTAAATTCAGCTTCCTTTTCAATGTCGTCAAAAATATCTTCTAGCCTTTGAATTTGGTTGGGGTTATCCGAAAATAAATAATTTTCATATTCCGCTTGGGTGTTTTCTTTTAGGTTTTGTGCCAAAAGATCAAACTTTTTATTGAATGAAGGCTGTGGAGAATGATGAAAGATTACCGTTTCGTTGCTGAAATAAATTTCGTTCCCAAACTCTACACCTGTAAACTGTTTTAGCTCTGTTTCAAACTCAATAGAATTGATGTACAGTTCGTTGGGCGCTAGTCTTTTTAGTTCGTTGTCTAATTGGTTGTAAGTATATAATGCTTTGTCGAATCCATTTTCTATTTTCTTTTTGGAAGTAGAAAAAGCATGCAACCAAATGACAGATTTTTGAGAAATAAACTCAAAAAATGAAGTTCGAGACTCTTGCAATAACTCTGCCTGAACATTTGGAGTGATTGTAATTTTTTTGTGTGTATTAATGGATAACTGGTCGGCAATATTGAAACTTCTTATTGAGTCAACTTCATCTCCAAAAAACTCGATCCTGAAAGGGTAATCAAATGAAAAAGAAAAAACATCTACAATTCCTCCTCTCACAGAAAACTGCCCTGGCTCATATACGTAATCCACTTTGTGAAAATGACTTTCGATGAATAATTCATTCAAAAAATCAATCGAATATTTGTCTCCAACATGAATGTCTAGCGTGCTTTTTCGCAAAGACTTTTTGGTAATTACCTTTTCTACCATGGCTTCTGGGTAAGAGACCACAACGCTGTTTCGTCTGTTTTTAGAGATTGCATTTAACACCTCTGTTCTTAACAAAACATTCGCATTGTCAGTAGATTCTATTTGATATGGCCGTTTGTAGGAAGCTGGATAAAAATAAAATTTCTTCTTTTTATTCTCTGCATTTATGTTTTCTAATGTATTGAAAAAGTAAACTGCCTCCTCTTTGTCCTGAAACATAAACAATTGTAGTTCCTCCGTTTCGGAAAAAATAGCAGACGAAATAAAAGCCAAAGAAGAGCCAACAGTTCCTTTGATATGGGTGTAGCCTTGCCTATTTGAAATCGAATTTTGGAGATCAATTACATTCGAGGAGTTTTTATACTTCTCAATGATTAACGAAGAGTCAGTTTTCATTCAGTGTTAATTGTCGCAAAGATAGTAAATGCAACTTGGAAATGTTATTTGATTCTTAACGGTTTTATGAAAGTCGATTTTTCCAATAAAAAACGTATTTTTACGTAATCCACTCTATCGAAATGAACGAAAATAAAGCCATATTACTCCAGAAGTTGGATGAATTTGTTAGGAAGTTTTACAAAAACCAACTGATTAAAGGCGCTATATATTCTTTTGCTATTGTTTGCATGTTTTTCTTGTCTTTGGTATTGTTAGAGTATTTCGGGAACTTTAATGTTCTTTTTAGAAAGGTCCTTTTTTTTAGTTTTATCCTTATCTCTGCTGTTACGATAATCAAGTTTATTGTAATTCCGTTATTTAAACTGAATAAACTTGGCAAATTTATTGATCACAATACGGCTGCAACTCTTATTGGAACTCATTTTGGAGAGGTAAAAGACAAATTAATCAATACGCTGCAATTGATTAAAGAAGGGGAAAATTCTCAAAACGAATTGATTGAGCAAAGCATTAATCAAAAAATAGAAGGGCTAAAGCCTGTTCGTTTTTCCAGCGCAATCGATTTTTCTGGGAACAAAAAGTACTTGAAATTCGCTATTGCACCCGTTCTGGTGTTTTTATTTATTCTGTTTGTCAATGCCCGAATATTGAAAGAAGGAACAACACGAATTGTGAACTACAACCAAGAATTTATTCCTGACGCTCCCTTTCAGTTTAAAGTACTTAATGAAGATTTGGAAGTTATAGAAAACGAAGATTTTGACTTACAAATTGAAGTAACAGGGAATGAAATTCCCAACGAAGTTTTTCTTCAAATGGGAGAAAACTCAATAAAATTGAGAAAAACATCAAAGACACAATTTGAATACACATTTAAAAACGTGCAAGGTAAAAAGCAGTTTTTATTATCTGCCGCAGGGTTCAATTCCAAAACCTATGTATTATCTTCTGTAATAAAACCTATTGTCATGGGGTATGAGGTTTCTTTGGATTTTCCGAGTTACACCAACTTGCCAGACATTGTGTATGACAATCTCAACGAAGTTTCTGTTCCAGAGGGAACTGAAATAAAATGGAGCTTCAAAACCAAAAACACTACTGTGATTTCTTTTACCGAACAAGGTGAAAAAATTTCGCTTGAAGAAACACACAAAGGAATATATCAAGCCAGTAAATCAATTAAAAAATCGAGTAAATTCTCACTAACTGTTGAGAATAACTACATGACTAATTTAGATTCTTTGGAGTTTAACATTCTGTCGAACAAAGATGAGTACCCAAAAATAACTACCGACCAAAAACAAGACAGCCTTAGTTCTGAACTTACCTATTTCAAAGGGAATATTTCGGATGATTATGGGTTTTCTAAACTAACCTTCAACTACAGAAAATACGAGAAAGACTCTGAAACAGAAAGGAGTAAATTTACGTCAGTTCTTGTTGATTTTTCATCAGGTTATTCTCAGTCATCCTTTTATCACATTTTAAATACTGAAGAATTAAATTTGAACCTTGGAGAAGGGGTGGAGTACTATTTTGAGGTTTGGGATAACGATGCCATAAACGGCAGTAAATCTGCACGTACGGGAATTCAAAAAATAGAGACTCCCTCTGCCGAAGAGTTTGAAAAAAACCAAGAGAATAGAAATGAAGAGATTAAAAATAAGTTAGAAAAAAACATAGAAAAATCTCAAGATATTCAGCAAAAAATCAAACAATTGACAGAGTCTTTGCTGAACAAAAAAAACATGGATTGGCAAGATAAAAAAAGGATTCAAGAGCTAATTCAAGAGAATAAAAAACTGAATTCTCAAAACAAAAATTTATTGAACGAAAATAAGGCAAAAAACGAGGAGAAAAACAAATTTGATAAAGCAAGCGAAAGATCTCAAGAAAAACAAAAGAAGCTTGAAAAACTGATGGAAGAGCTCGACAGCGAAGAAATGGAAAAGCTGTATGAAAAACTCGAGGAAATGATGGAGAAGCTGGATAAAAAACAACTTCAAAAGTCTTTGGAAAAGATGGATCTTGAAACTATGAATTTGCAAAAAGAAATGGAGCGAACTCTAGAGATTTTTAAACAAATGGAGATGGATGACAAACTAGAAAAGTTTGCAGATAAAATGGAAGAGCTAGCCGAAAAGCAAGAAGAATTATCCAAAAAAGAAGAAAAAACCAACGAAGAGCAAGAGAAGTTAAACGAAGAATTTGAGAAAGCAGAGGAGCAGCTGAAAGAAATCAAAGAGAAAAACAATGACCTTGAAAACAAAAAGGAATTGGACGAGCTAGAACAAGAAAAGGAGGAAATAAAGGAGGAGATGACAGAAAGCTCGGAAAGTATTGAAAAAAACAAACAAGAAAAGGCAAACGACAGTCAAAAAGGAGCTGCCGAAAAAATGAAATCCGCAGCTGCCAAAGCGAAAGAACAAATGTCTTCTAGCTCATCAAGTTCCGAGGAAAACATGGAAGATTTAAGAGCATTGCTTGAAAACCTATTGACTCTTTCATTTGATCAAGAATCTGTATTATCCGAAATAAAACAAACAAATATAAACGATCCTAAATACGTTTTGTTGGGGCAAGAACAAGTAAAACTAAAGTCTGATGCGAAAATGATTGAAGATTCGTTGTTTGCTTTGAGCAAAAGAATTGAACAAATTCAGCCTGTAGTAAATAAGGAAATGAATCAAATAAATGATGGGATAGATAATGCTCTCTCCTACATTGGCGAGAGAAAAACAAGAAATGCTGCTCAGCAACAGCAGTACGCAATGACTGCACTTAATAATTTGGCTCTGTTGCTTGACGAAGCAATGAAAGAATTACAAAAACAAGCGGCAGCCGATAAAAAACCCGGGGGGGGAACCTGTAACAATCCGGGGGGATCCAACCCAAAACCAGGATTGCTTCCTGGACTAAAAGAAGCTCAAGGAAAAGCTGGTGAAGCTCTGAAAAAACTAAAAAAACAAGGAGAACAAGGAAAATCAGAAGGGGAGGGCGAAAACGGAAACAGTAAAGAATTGGCAAAAATGGCTGCAGAACAAGCTATGTTAAGAAAAGCAATTCAAGAATTGAGCCAAGAGCTTAATGGCGATGGAACAGGGCTCGGAAATGAATTAAAAAAGATAGACAAAGAACTAGAGCAAATAGAAGAAGACATTGTAAACAATAGAGTGAATCAAGAGACTATAAATCGACAAAAGGACATTCTAACACGATTATTGAAATCAGAAAAAGCACTGATGGAGAGGGAATTGGATGAAAAAAGAGAATCACAAAATGTTAAAGAATTGCTAATTAGTAACCCTCCAGATTATTTAGAGTATAAAAAAAAGAAAGAAAGGGAATTAGAACTACTAAAAACGGTACCTGGTACTTTATTGCCCTATTACAAGAACCGAGTGAACGACTATTTTAATGAAGAACGATAGACTATGATAAAAAACGAACTAAGTAAGGCGTTGATTCTAGAATCAAATCAAGAAAGTATCAATAAAGTAAACACATTTATTGATGAAGTATATGCTGAATATACAGAGAAGCTAAATGACTCTTATGGCAACATGATTGTAGCACTAACAGAAGCTGTAAACAATGCCATAACGCATGGCAACAAAAACGATGAAATGAAAAAAGTAACCGTTCTATTTACCGAATTAAACTCTGGAGTTTCGTTTGAAATAGTGGACCAGGGAGAAGGATTCGATCACACAAATATTCCTGATCCTACGACTCCCGAAAACTTAGAAAAGATAAATGGACGAGGCATATTTCTAATGACTCAACTTGCCGATAAAATTGAATTTCTGGAAAACGGAAAAAAAATACAATTGATTTTTAACTTTGCGTAATGCAAGAAGACCTTATTTCATTTTTTTCAGAAGACATTAATTTCGACTTAGCTCAATCGGATTTATATTCTATTTGGCTTCAAAAATTAATTAAAACTTACAACAAAATTACTGGTGACATTAGCTACATATTTTGTTCTGATGAGTATTTACATAAGCTTAATGTGGAGCATTTGAACCACGATACTCTTACAGACATTATCACATTTGATTATACTCATGCAGGAATAATATCTGGAGATATTTTCATTAGTATAGATCGAATCAAAGAAAATTCGAACTCTTTTTCTGTAACATTTGAGCAAGAATTAACTCGGGTAATGGCCCATGGAGTTCTTCATTTAATTGGTTTTAAAGATAAAAAACAGGAAGAAAAAGATGAAATGAGAACCGAAGAAGACAAAGCAATCTCTCTCTTTCATTTAGATTTATAACTCAATAAATCGGCTAAATTTACTTCTAACTCGTTTATTAGCTATCTTTGTAAAAAAAAGATACAATGCATCCTAAATACGACTTAATAGTAGTGGGCGGAGGACATGCTGGTTGTGAAGCCGCAGCTGCAGCCGCAAACCTTGGTTCTTCCGTTTTATTAATAACCATGAACATGGAAACTATTGCTCAAATGTCTTGTAATCCGGCTATGGGAGGAATAGCTAAAGGTCAGATTATCAGGGAGATAGATGCTTTAGGGGGTTATTCTGGGATCATTACAGATCAAACAGCTATTCAGTTCAAATTATTAAACAGGTCAAAAGGGCCTGCCATGTGGAGTCCAAGGGCACAAAGCGACAGAAAACGGTTTGCAGAGGCCTGGAGAATGGCGCTCGAAAACACACTTAATGTAGATTTTTGGCAAGATACCGTAACAGACTTATTAATAACTGATGGCAAAATTGAAGGAGTTGTTACAGGAATGGGAATTGAAATTAAATCGCATTCGGTAATTGTTACTGCTGGAACATTTCTTAACGGAACCATTCACCTTGGTGAAAAACAATTTGGCGGAGGAAGAGCAGGAGAGAAGGCATCTACTGGAATTACAGAGCGATTGATAAAAGAAGGGTTTGAAGCTGGCAGAATGAAAACCGGAACACCTCCTAGAGTGGATGGAAGAAGTTTGGATTATTCTAAAATGGAAGAACAGCCAGGCGATGAAAACCCAGGAAAATTTTCTTATTCTCCCGAAACAAAACCACTAGAAAAACAAAGAAGTTGTTACATCACTTACACTAATCCCGCGGTTCACGATGTGCTTAGAGAAGGGTTTGAAAAATCACCTCTATTCAACGGTAGAATCATTGGTTCAGGACCAAGATATTGTCCTTCTATTGAAGATAAATTAGATCGATTTGCTGAAAGAACAAGACACCAAATTTTTGTTGAACCGGAAGGATGGGACACTTGTGAAGTATACGTGAATGGATTCTCGAGTTCATTGCCAGAAGACGTTCAGTTCAATGCGATGAAATTGATTCCTGGATTTGAAAACGCAAAAATGTTCCGTCCTGGATACGCTATCGAATACGATTATTTTCCGCCTACTCAACTTACCTACACGCTAGAAACTAAACTAGTTGAAAACCTATATTTTGCCGGTCAAATAAATGGGACTACAGGATACGAAGAAGCGGCTTGCCAAGGTTTGGTTGCAGGAATAAACTCGAACCACAAACGCTACGGAAAAGAAGAGTTTATCTTGACAAGAGCAGAATCTTACATTGGAGTTTTGATAGACGACCTTATTACCAAAGGAACCGAAGAGCCTTACAGAATGTTTACCTCTAGAGCAGAATACAGACTTCTGCTGAGACAAGATAATGCCGATATCAGACTAACTCCAAGAGGCTATAAAATTGGATTGGCATCAGAAGAAAGAATGAAAAGAGTAGAAGAAAAGCTAAAAGAAACAAACTCACTTATTCAACTTCTTAAAGATACGAGTGTAGATTTTGAAGCCTTAAATCCAATTTTGGAAAGCAAAAACAGCTCGACACTTTCTCAAAAAATGAAGTTCGACAAGATCGTTTCTAGGCCAAACATATCGTTAAAAGAAGTGCTCCCAACCTCTGAGCTTTTGACAGAAAAAGTAAATACACTTGACACTCTAAGAGAAGAGGTTCTGGAGCAGGCAGAAGTACAAATCAAGTACAACGGTTATATCTCTAAAGAGCAAAATGTAGCAGACAAAATCATTAGACTTGAGGGAACAAAAATCCCTGCCGACATGGACTACTCTAAGCTCAGTTCTTTGTCCAACGAAAGCAAAGAAAAGCTCTCTGCGATATCTCCAAAAACGATAGGACAAGCCTCTCGAATTTCTGGAATAAAACCTACAGACATAAATATTTTGCTAATTTACTTGGGTCGATAAAATTGTTCCACGTGAAACAACAAAAAAACTAAAACAATAAAAAACCCGATGTTTCACGTGAAACATCGGGTTTTTTATTGAAAATTAAAGCGGAAACATGTTAATTCGTTGTTTTTCAATTACTTATAAGTAAAACCAAAAGCTGTTTATTTTAAGCTCTCTCTTCGCTTATTATGAAAAAACAATATAACAGCTTGGCCGAGGGTCTAAAGTGCCGTGATACGGCTTTAAATTAAAAAATTACTCGAAAATTTATTGCCAAGGATAAACTGGCACACCTTTTGGAAGAAGTTCTAAAAAAACATTGCCTATTTTTAAAACTTAATCGTAAATTAGGCTTAACTAATAAATTAAAACCAACAACATGAAACAACTCATTACAATCACAACACTATTATTTCTAGTTTTTACTATTTCTAGTTTCAATTCAAATTACGTTGCCGAAGAAGGGGATGCAATAATCGGACTTTGGGAACCAAGTAGCGGAAAAGCTCGAGTGAAAATCAGTAAAATTGGAAATAAATATTTTGGAAAAATTGTTTGGCTGAGAGAGCCTATTGATCCAAAAACAAACAAACCAAAAACGGATAAAAACAATCCTGAGGAATCATTAAGAAGTGTTCCGTTAAGAGGGTTTAGAATGCTCAAAGATTTCGTGTATTCTGGAGATAACGAATGGACAGGAGGAACTATTTACGATCCAGAAAGTGGAAGTACTTACAGTTCTACTATAAACAAAGACGGAGATGTTCTTAACATAAGAGGATATGTAGGAATTAAAGCTCTGGGTAGAACAGATACTTGGAAAAGAATTCAATTAAAATCTAAGAAAAAATAATATGTCGCACTTCATTAAGAAATCACTTATACTTAGTTTGATAGCCTTTCCTGTTTTTGGAATGGCACAAACCGACTCTACTTACCAGGAAGAAGAGGAAGATTATAGCATGTATGACGATGTAGAAGACGTAGGTACGATTGTTACCTATTGTAGTCCCAAAATCTTTGATTTGAGTCCTAATCGATTTGTTTCCTTAGGATATGACTTCACCTCGGGCGGAGATTTTACCTCTTCGAATGAGGGTACATTCGCACCAGATTCATCTACTACCGGAAATCAAACTTCTGGTCTTTCTTACCACGGACTAAGGCTAAACGCGAATATTCCTGTGATCTCACTTTCTAAATTTGTATGGCAATTGGGTGGAGGAATTAATCAATCGAGAATGACTATTGACGATGAAAAACTAGGCACAAACCTTGGGCATACTGGTCTTTCGGAAGCAATTTCACGAAACCTTACCAGCATCAATCTTAATACTACTTTGTTCAAACCTCTGAATGAAAATAGTTTTTTGATTTTGCAGATGCTTGCTGAGATGAATGGGAACTACGATTTTAAATCTAAGGAAACAACACCCGAATTTGCAAACAACAAATACTCGACAACCTTAATCTACGGAAAAAGACCGCACGACAGATTGCAGTGGGGAGTAGGACTTTCAAGAACATACAGAGCGGGTGAGCTCAACTACATTCCTGTGGTGATGTACAATTATACTTCAGAAAACAGAAAGTGGGGGACAGAAATACTATTTCCTGCCAAAGCTCACTACCGAAGAAAGTTTAATCCACGAAACATCCTGTTGGCTGGATACGAACTTGAAGGAAGCTCATACAGATTGTATGACACACAACTGAACACACAAGGACTAGAACTAAGAAGAAGTGAAATCAGAGCTAGGCTGGATTACCAGAGGCAACTTGTTGGTTTTCTTTGGGTGGGAATTCAGGCCGGGGTTATTGTAAACTACAACTTTAATGTAGATGAATTGGCCTCTCGCGACAACAAAGATTTTTACCGAGGTTTCTTTGGTGATCAATCCCTTGTATTTAGCAACAAAATGAGCCCAATGCCCTACATCAACCTTACTTTGAATCTGGTAAGCTTGTAAATCCTTTACACAGACTAAACTTAACAAAAGCCAATCTCTAGCAGATTGGCTTTTTTTGTGCTCCCAATTTACAAGGTGCCGTTCTTGTCCGATTGGATGTGCCAATCCGTACCATGCGTTTTAAATAACAAAACCTACCTCTTAAATTAAAATACTTGATGTGTAATGACTTGAGTAAGAATCATTGTATATTAGGATTATACACAAGTTATGGGCAATTAACACAGCTATCAAAAACGGTTTAATATTAATCATATCCGAGTGATTTCATTACTTGGATGAGAAAATAAAAAGGAAAACAATAGTTCTGTTTTAGAGTTCATAAAGGAGTAAATCAATTATTTGAGAGTCAAATTTATTGAAGTAGCTCACTCCTAAAAAAGAACTACAACTAATAATAAAAACAAACAAAATGAAAACGAAAATTTTAAAATTCTCAATAATAACTGCAATTATGGGGATTGCTTTATGGTCTTGTAAAAAAGATGAAATTAACACTGTTCAGAATAATACTGACTTATTATCTAGAATTGAATTACAAACCAAGGAATTTAATTCAAGTCAAAATTTGATTCAAGCCAAAATAAATTGGAAAAAAGTGATGAAAGTTGCTGGATCAGATTTATTAGGTGCATTAGCTGGTGGTGTATCAGGTGCTACGATTGGAACAGCAATACCTGGAGTTGGAAATGCCGCAGGTGCAACCATCGGAATGATAGTTGGAGGTGTTGGTGGTTCTTTAAAAGCATCAGGTTCAATATCTAACACTGGGTCTAGCTCAGGAAATGTTGGTAACTCTAATAATGAATTTGATTATATTGGAGAGCAGCACATTAACTATCTTTCATTATATGATAACAATAATACATATTTTAATAATAATGAATTAAATACTACTACTTTTTACAACAACCTAACATCAAGCGCTATAAACATTGGCTTAATAAGCGATAACACAACTAATGCATACACTTTGGAACAATTAAATAATGATTTAACATTCTTGGATATGAATTTTGATGAAAATGATTTTTCTCCAATAATAAATAATTTATACAATCAGAATTTACTAAACACTCAAGAAAAAGATATATTAATTTTATATTCTAATTCTTTGTTGAATACTGCTAACTTTACAGATTTTGTTAATTATTCAATAGCAATAGAGAGTGATATAACAAACTCTAACGTTTCCACTATTTCCAAGCAAATTCTCTTATCAACAATGTCAACAACAAGATGGGATGTTGACTATTGGTTAAATGCAAACATATAATGAAAAAGTTAATCAAATTATTTCTAATATTTGTAACATTAATCTGTACTAACAATGTTTTTTCGCAACTTGAATTTACAAAAAACATTGGTGCTAATTACACAAATTTGAATAGATTAAATGTTAAGGACAATTTATTAATAAACGGAAGTTCAAATTATTATGGGGCAAATTTTAGTTTTGAAGCAAAAAAAAATAAATTTATTTTAGGATTTGACGCAACTTTATCTAATTCTATTTTAAAATCAGACACTTCAAAACTCAATAATTCTGCTATAATTGCATCTTTTTTAATTGGTAGACAATTTGATATTAGTTCCGATTATATAATAAAAGTGTTTGCAGGTTATTCTTATGGAAGTTTTCTATTGAATTATAGCCAACAGAATACCTACAACTATAGTATTACAAGTATAACTGGCTTTGACAAAATTATACATCTAAATAATTCTTCGCATTTTATTTCTTCGAAAATAAAGACTGAATTATTTGATGTTATTTATGTATCAATAGCGTACAATATATCAATTAAAGAATCAAGTTGGAAAGGCACATATTCTGAGGTAAATAATTTACCGATGGATAAATTTAATAACACATCCGTTTCAGTTGGTTTTTTGTTCTAAATAACGAATAACCAAAAGCCCATAACAAGGTATAAAAAACATAGGGCGTTTGGAGGTAATTCAAACACCCTTTTTTATTAACAAAGTTCGCTAAATAAAAAATATAAAAAATTTGGCGTTTATAGAAGAAAAAATAAAAGCAAAACATTTATATTTGGCTAAGTGCTAAACTGAAAGTTAGTGCATTTTAATCCCTTACTATTCTTATACTAACCGTAGTGCTCAATAATAAAGTTCGGTTTCATAAGACAAATCAGCATAAATGATTGTATACTTTGATAGTATCAAAAAATGAAACCACCTTGCGAGATTACACCTTCAATATTAAAATTAATTACTTCTATTTCGGAAAAAATAGGAGAAAAAACAAGACAATCTATCGCTTAAAATAACAGGGCAAAACACCGAATATAATTAATGGCTTATTCTCGCAGTGACAAGAACCCTGTTTGATGTAAAATAAAAAAGGAGAATTGGAATAAACCAATCCTCCATTTTGTGACCCCGACAGGATTCAAACCTGTAACCCTCAGAGCCGAAATCTGATGCGCTATTCAGTTGCGCCACGGGGCCTGTTTTTTATTAATAAAATAACTAAAGACAAAATTAGCAATACTATTCCAACCACAAACCCAATCAAGATATATTTATTCTCTTTCTCAGATTTTGTCTGTTTCCCATTCTTTCCATTTGGCGTTCCGCTATCCACTGCAAACCAACCTTTTCTTATCACTGCATCTACTCGTTCCAGCACATTTGCTTTTTTGAACATCGATTTAGAGATCCCAACCTTATCTACCAATTCTTGTGCACCAGAATACACAAAAAGAGAATCGTTTGATGTTACATTAAACAAGCCGCTAACATCGTCTTCTGACGCATTGTTTTGGTAAAATGAGGTAAAGCCTTGTTTTGATAAAGAAATGCCGTTTGGAACCACAAAATGAGTCTTTTCGTTGTTCACTATGTGCCAACCCGAAATGTCTATGTCTTGGTTTGTGGTGTTCTTTAGTTCTATGTAGCATCCAAAAACAGAATCTTTTTTGCAAATTTCATTTATCAATACTTTCCCAGAAAACTCACTCAGGCCGTTTTTCTGAAAAATTGGTGTTACATTTTTATCGGAGTGTAGCACAACAGAAATGTTGGTTAACCTGTTGTTGGTGTCTTGTTTCCAGTTGGTAAAATGATAGCCAAAATCTGGAATTGCTTTCAATGTGTAACTTAGGTTTGAAAAGAAAATTCCGCTCCACGCAGAATCGTGTTTTACATCGTTTAAGATACAACTTCCGTTCTCTATCTTATCGATAGACAGTGTGAATACAGTATCAATCTCGAAAAAATCTTTGAGGTAATTCCTCAAATATGTGGGTCTGTTTTCGGCAAATTCAGTAATTTTTTTGAGGCTGTTGTTCCAGGTTTTAAACGGACGATTCCAACGGCCAAAGTGTGCCGACATTTCTGGTTCAAGGGTTTTCTTGAGTCTGTTTACCTCGCTTTTCACCGTATTTTCGCTTAGCTCGTCATTCAAGTAGTTTGTGATTTTTCTTAAATAGGTTTGCTTCACAGCTTCGTTTTCTAGCAGCTTTCTTATAATTACAGTTGACCAATTTGGGTAAGGCCACTTTCTATTGCTTTTTATAAAATAATCCTCTACTGTATTTGCTTGGTAGCTTTGGCTTTTGCTTAGTCCAAAACCAAAATCTGTATCAAACAACATCCAGCGCCATTTGCTGCCTGCCTCTCTCGATCGCCAATACCGAATGTTTCCACCAGCATCTATGTTGTTACAATACAACTGCGCAATGTTATAATCCAAATAGTTATCAATATCCATCAGTTTCGACAAAGAATCTATGTTTTCATTCTTCGAAAAATCTGACCTTTCGATAAATTTTAGCATAGAATTATAGTTCATTCTGCCATACTGTTGTACATCTCCTCTGTGTTTTAATATCGCTACATTGTCCTTGTCAACTTCAAAGTGTTGTTGCAAATAATGCTCGTTCAGTTTTTCTCTGAGGTGATAAACTCCCCAATACTTTCCGTTCAAATACACCACGCAAGATCTAGAAGCTTGGGTTTCAATGTTCCAGTTTCTTACCAATCCTGTCATCAGCACATCTCTAAAATGACTGTTGCAAAAGTCTGACCCTGAGTTTCTTAAAATAAGCGACTTGTATTTTTTGAATTCTAACTCCGGAAACACTTTTGCTTTTATTTTCTTCTCTCCGTATTTCTTTTTGGTATGAATAGAAAAGGATTTCTGAGGCAACATTGCACTGTACTGACCAAAAATTCTGATTCCTACCTTCTGATTGAATTCCGAAACATTAGCGGTGTCCAGCAACTCAATGTCTGCCATTCGCTCCCAGTTTTTGTGGAAGTTGGCTCCGTGATAAGGTGGTTCTGGTTTGGCTCCCGGGCCCTTTACATACATTCCCGAGATAGAATCAAACAGGTCCGAAGGTTTGAGGGTAAGAAAAACTACTGGAAGCTGATGTTTTTTGAATAAAAAATTGCGTGTATATCCTTTTGTTTCTCCTTCGTTTTTTACTCGCATAGAAAGAGTAGAAGAAATTAAAACGGAATCCTTAAACTCTGTTTTTGGATAATTTCCATCCAAAGAGTAATAGATTTTATTTCCTGATGTATTTGAAATTTTGAGAACAAACGGTTTGGAATAATATCCTGATTGATGAGAAAATAAAATAGTATCTGATTGCGAAAAACCAATTGAGGTTAGAAGCAAAAAAAAGACTATTGTTGTTCTCATTATTGAAGAGGGTAAATCAAAATATTCTTGAATTTACCAATTTCCTTGTTCATGTACGGTAAATATTCTTGAAAATCATTCTTTTGATATTCACTTACAAATAAATAGCGCGCTCCAAATGATTTGGCTAGTTCTACTTGATTTGGATATTCGCGCACATCGCAATAGTTTGTAAATCCTATTTGATCCATATTATACAAAGAAATGTTGATGCTTAAATCTCCCAAAACCATTACCACATCTTCTCTTTTTATTCCCAAAGACCTGAGATAAGGTGTAATTTCTTGGTAAGCCTGCTGGTTTTTGGCATAATCGAACTGATACCAACCAAAAACATCTTTGTCGTGCTGAGAAATATAATCATACCCAGCAAAAGCAATGGGATCTTTAGTATTGTACCTGTGCCTTACATGAACAGATCCAATAAAAACTAAGTAAATTAAACCTCCAACCAAGATGAATTGAACACTTGTTTTTTTGAATGCCGAAGTGTTTTTGAATAGAAAATAAAAAAAAGTGAACCAAGTGAAAAGATAAAAAATCAAGCTGTTTATTAAGTAGTAATCATGGATATCAAATACTTGATAAAACAGAAGGAAAAAAATAAGTACTCCTAGGAATAAAAAAATATTTAAAAGGATTATTACTCTATTCAACTTCTTGTAGTTGATTACGTTAACTATAAAAAACAACAGGGTAAACCCATGAATCACAGAATTGAACACACGAGGTTTTTGAATAGTTAAAAATTGATTGAATGTTTCTGAAATTCTTTCGCTGCTTAATTCCCAAATTGGCAAAATTCCTTTTAAAAATACATAAGAATTTCCGTTGACCTCACTGTACGATATGGCATAACTATACCAGAGAAAAATTGGAATAAAAGGAAGTAAAAATATCAGAATATGAGCAGGCTTAAAAAGTGGTTTTTCTTTTGGTTTTATCCAACCCAGCACCTCGAATAAAGCAATTCCGCCAATGGCAAAAAAACTAAACAAAGAAGAAATTTTAATCAATCCTGCTAATGTAAACAGAGAAATTAAATAAATTAAATATTTGATTTTATGTGTTTTATAAAAATTATAAAAGTGATACCAACCAATAAAAACAATATTTAGAGCTGTGGCATCGGCCAAAAAATTATTGGTATAATAAATATAAATTGGAGAGGTAAACAGAAAAAATGACAAAAACAGAGAAGGGATAATTAAGGAGAATATTTCTGAAAAAAGCTTAAATAAATAAAACATCCCAATGAATGCAATAATCACATTCACCAAACGGAATATCCATTCTTGTTGACCCGTTATTTTCCAAATGTTTCCCACCACATAATACAAAATAGGAAACTCGCTGGCCACACCACGTTTTCCTGTTTCATCACTCTTATGATGAATTTTTGGTGTGTGAAAAGGTAAGTTTTCTTTGTAATAATTTTGAGTAATAGACAAACAATCTGATTGTCGCCATTGGTGTATAGATCCATTCTTTTTTTGAAGAATAGCAGGATAATTATAGCACAACGAAATTCCTATAAAGGAAATAATAAATATGATTACCTCCTTTTTCACTCCTTATTTGTTTATTTCTAATCGAGAAGGTTTATTCGCTAATTCCCATGCCGTGTAAAACACCAATTGAGTTATCTTTTCCACTTTAGGAAACATAATTTTATGAACTTCATCGGTAGGTTGGTGGTAATCTTCGTGCACACCACTGAAATAAAATATTACTGGAATTCCATTTTTTGCAAAGTTGTAATGATCACTTCTGTAGTAAAATCGGTTGGGATCATTTTCTTTATTAAATCTATAATCCAACTCCAATTGTGTGTATTTTTTATTTGTTGCCTCGTTCACATCATGCAATTCTTGGCTTATTTTGTCTGCACCAATTACGTAAACATAATTATCTTCGGTATGGTATTCATCCAACCTTCCTATCATATCAATATTGAGATTTGCAACCGTATTTTCCAAAGGAAATACAGGATTTTCCGAATAGTAACGAGACCCTAACAATCCTTTTTCTTCTCCCGAAACTGGCATAATTAATATCGATCGTTTAGGACCATTTCCTTCCTCTTTTGCTTTCTGAAAAGCTTGAGCTATTTCCAATAAAGCAACAGTTCCGGTTCCATCATCATCTGCACCGTTGTAAATTTCACCGTCTTGAATTCCTAAATGATCATAATGAGCAGTAAGAATTATGTATTCATTTTTTAGTACTGGATCACTTCCTTCAATCAATCCAAGTACATTGGATGATTCAATTTTTCCGTCCAATTTTTGATACATAAATTCTAGGGTTTCATATAAAGGATAGCGCTCTACATAATCCTTTTCTGTTTTTTCTAATCGATAAATTTCGCTTAACAATTCATCGCTAAAAAAGAAAAAAGGAATAAATTCTTCTTTCTTTTTTGCCTCATCTGTAGCTAAAGTCATAGAAGATTTAGTTAAAAAATGATGCAACCTATTTAATGTAGATTCAAATTTATCGGAAGCAAATATGACTTGTTTAACTCCCATTTTCTCGGCCAATTTTACCTTTTTCTTCCAATCCCATGAAGAAAATTCTTTGGGTGATTCTACTTTTATCACCACTATTTTTCCTTTTACCTCCTTGGAATCGTAATCGTTTCTTTTTCCTTCTACAATACCATATTCCACAGGTACCAATTCCTCTGCGAGTACTTGAAAAGATTCAAATTTTGCATAATTCTGGAAGAAGTAAAAATCTTTTGCATACACAAAATCCTTGTTGTGAAATGAAAATGTAGCTTCTGGTTTTTGAGTTTCATTAAGTTTAAAATACTGAAAACTATTTCCTTTGTTTCCAGGAGTCAATCCATAAGAATCGAGTTCTTTTTTTAAATAATCAGCAGTCATTCTCTGACCATTCTTACCTGTTTCTCTTCCTTCGTATTCGTCAGAGGCAATTATTTCTAGGTGAATTTTTAGTTCCTCTGCAGTTATTGTTCCGGCATATTGCTCTGCCGGACTATTTCCTATAACCTTATAAGTAGGTTTAAAAATAGAACAAGAATAAGAGATAAACAGGAGACTGATATAAATTAATTTTTTCATGGAATCAATTTTCTATTATATTTTATTCACTCTTCTTTCATGTCTACCGCCTTCAAAATCAGTGTGTAAATAAGTATCTATAATAAGTAACGCTTCTTCAGAAGAAATAAAACGAGCGGGAATCGACAGAACATTTGCATCGTTGTGTTGCCTAGCTAATTCACAAATTTCATTCGTCCAGCACAAAGCAGCTCTTACATTTTTATATTTATTTACAGTCATGTTTATTCCATTTCCACTTCCACAAATTGCAATTCCTTTGTCAAACTCACCTGAATCAACTGATTCACCTACTTTATGACCAAAATCTGGGTAATCAACACTTTCTTCACTAAAAGGTCCAAAATCTTGAAAAGCTATGTTTTTATTTCTTAAAACATCCTTTATTTTCTCTTTCAATTCGTAGCCAGCGTGATCAGATCCTAATGCAATTTTCATAGTAATGGTTTGTTTTTTAGTTTGTTATAAGTCTTCTTAACAGTAAATTCACGGTTATTAACAGTGAGATAATATAGTGTTGTAATTAATTATATTTCAATTAGTTATAAATTCTAGTTATAAACAATCAATTCGTGTATAACAAAAAAGAGTATTCATAGCTTCTGACAAAACTAACATGATAAATTCAAATAAAATTACAAGAGGCTTAAATAAAATAATATCCTAATTTTTTTACTTAATATTTATACTCACTTTATTAAGAGATAAAGGTAGTGTAAAATCTAAAATTTAATTAACAATTTAAGTAGTTAAAACTAAAACAGAAGGAGATAAAATATGCTAAACTATATCTTAACAAGATTTAACATAGAATATTATATATCAATAAATTAATAGAAAAAACAAGTAGTAAATTTACACTGTATATAAAATGTTTATAAGTATTAACAACTGATAAAAACAAAGAACTGTTCTTATTTTTGTACACAGAATTAACACCTGTAATAATAATAACATATTAAGTTTAAAAACTATTTATTTATATTGAATAGAGTTTAGAGTGAAAGAAGTATAAAATTTAAATTGAGGATTTTAATTTATCTTTGGGTAATCGAAATCAATGAAATTAAACAAACGAAATATTCAATTTTTACTAGTTATGATTTTTTTTCCGCTAGCGATTTTTTCTCAGGAAATAAATCCCAATGGATTTAATATTTTTTACTACGAAAATGGAGAAATAGCCAGTAAGGGATTTTTGAAAGACGGAAAACCGAATGGATATTGGTTTAATTACAGCGAAAATGGCAAATTAAAATCGGAAGGAAATAGAAAAGACTTTTTGCTCGATAGCACCTGGAAATTTTATTCAAATCAATATGTCAAAGAGATTGTAAATTACGAAAAAAACCGAAAAAAAGGACCGTTTATTCAGTTTTCTGATTCGGGAATTTTGTACGCAAAATCTACTTACGTTAATGATACTTTACAGGGTGAAAATTTTATTTTTTATCCTACCGGAGAATTACATTTTAAGTACAATTATCTGGATGGTAATTACCACGGATCGGCTTACGAATATCGAGAAGATTCTACAATAATTTCGATTTATGAATACAATAAGGGAAAACTTGTAAGAATAGAAAAAATAAACAGATTTGATAAAGAAGGAAACAAGGATGGACTTTGGAAAACATTTACTGAAAAAGGTATTTTAAAAGAAGAAGGTGAATACAAGAATGGTGAAAAAAACGGAGTATTTAAGATATACAAATACAACGGTGAATTGGATGGTTTACAAAAATTTAATCAAGGAGAAATATTGATTGATGACGAAGATCTTCAGTTTGTTCAGTTTTTTACGGAGTATTACCGAACAGGAGAAATACATTTTACGATAGCAAAAAATGACCTAGACCAAAGGCAAGGAATTACTCAGGAGTACGATAAAAAAGGGAATGTAATTGAGACAAAAATTTTTAGAAAAGATACGTTGATTGCCAAAGGATTAATTGATAAAAAAGGATTGAAACAGAACGAGTGGAAATTTTATTTGAAAGGTGAGAAAGTAATTGCTAAAGGAAAATACAAAGATGATTACCAAATAGACGAATGGATGTTTTATTATCCCACTGGAAAAATAGAACAAAAAGGAAAATTTAAAAAAGGAGAACTGAATGGAAAATGGGTTTGGTATTATCCTTTAGGGATGGTTCACAGAGAGGAATATTATAGAAAAGGAAAGGAGAATGGTGAATTTATTGAATACGATGAAGAGGGAAAAATAATTACAAAAGGGGATTATACCAATGGATTAAAAGATGGAAACTGGTTTTACGAAGTGGGCGATCATACCGAAAAAGGAAAATATCTAGAAGGGGAAAAAGATGGAGAGTGGACTTATTTTTATATGACAGATCAGTTGTATTTTAAAGGAAATTACAAAAACGGAAAACCCATTGACAAGCATATTTATTACCATGTAAATGGAAATAAAAAATGGACTGGAAATTACTCATTAGGAAAACGCGAGGGAAAATGGGTGCGTTACAGCGAGGAAGGAGAAATATTAGTAACGTATACTTTTAGAAATGATGTTTTGATAAAAACAGATGGTAAAAGAATTAAACCAGCCTTTAAAGAAGAATTGAATAGAGAATGAAAACAGCAACTAAAATATTAATATTACTCTCTATTTCAGTGATGATTGGATTGATTTGTACTCAATTTTTTATTGTTAAAAATTCTTTAGAAATAGAAAATGAAAATCATGAAATAATAAAAGAAATTAAAGAATTAGAAGATAAAAATTTCCGCGCAGAAGTAACTGTAGCTCTTA
>JAHEIE010000001.1:0-68744 GCA_024639505.1 Crocinitomicaceae bacterium | reverse complement strand
TATCGGCAAATAAAGAAAAAATTAATATTTATTTAGATCCAGTAAAACAAATACAAAATAATTATTTCGTTGTAAGTTTTTACGATACTATTCCAAAAGAATTTCTAAAACAATTAATTACAGATGAGTTTTCTAATTTTTATATTGATAATTCTTACCAAATTGGAATTTACGATTGCTTTACAGATTCCATAATTTTTGATGAATTTACAACTGCAAACACAGAAAAATTTCCATTAAAATGGGAACACGATGGATATTATTTTGGAGTTTATTTTTCGGACTTAAAAAAATCTGAACCAATAAAAAAATCTTCTTTACCTTATATGTTGATGTTGGCAACATTTGTAATTTTGATTGCTAGTTTTTTTAGTTTTTATCTTGCAAACGGAATTTTAAAACAAAAGAAAATTTCTAAAATCACCTATGATTTTATTAATAATATGACTCATGAGCTGAAAACACCAATTTCTACCATTTCACTTTCTACCGATGTTTTATTAAATGCGGAAGAAACAAGCAAAAATGAGAGATTAAGTAGGTATTTATCGATAATAAAAACCGAAAATAAAAGATTAGAAAACCAAGTAGAAAGAGTACTTCAGATTGCAAAATTGGACAAAGGTGTGATAAAATTGAAATTCGAAAGTCTCGATATTCATGAGGTAATAGAAACTTGTATCAGTACGTTTAGTGTTCCGGTAAAGGATAGAAATGGAAAAATAGTATCGCATCTTAATGCATCAAAAACGCATATAAAAGGAGATGTTATTCATATTACTAATATTATTTATAACTTGTTTGATAATGCAAATAAGTACTCGCCCGAAAAACCAAATATTACAATCACCACGGTGAATACTGACGACAAAATTGAGTTGCGTATTGCGGACAACGGAATTGGGATCAAAAAAGAAGATTCAAAACAAATTTTTGATAAATTTTATCGCGTTCCCACAGGAGATGTTCATAATGTAAAAGGTTTTGGATTAGGTCTTTACTACGTGAAACAAATGATAGAAAAGCATGGTGGTGGAATAGAAATAGAGAGTAAAATTGGAAAAGGAAGCACTTTTGTTTTAACTTTTCCTGTGACTACAAATTAAAAAAATACAATGGAAAAAAGGAACATTTTATTAGTAGAGGATGATTTTAATTTAGGAATAGTAGTACAAGATTTTTTAAATCTTGAAGGATATACAGTTCATTTATGTAGGGATGGAAAAGAAGGATTACAAAAATTTAATAAAAACAAATACGATGTGTGTTTGTTGGATGTGATGCTTCCAGAAAAAGATGGGTATGAGATAGCTGAAGACATAAGAAAAGTAGATAAAGAAATTCCTATTATTTTCCTTACGGCAAAATCAAATCCTGAGGATAAAGTAAAAGGATTTAAAGCTGGAGGTGATGATTACATCACAAAACCATTCAACAGAGAAGAGTTTTTATTAAGAATAAAAGCGATTTTGAGAAGAGCAAACAATGAAACAGACGAGGATGAAAATGAAGGAATAATTTATTTAGGAAGTTACGAATTGGATTTTCAAAATTTGAAATTGAGCCACAAAGAAGAAAACAAAAAACTGACTAAAAGAGAAACAGCAATTCTTAAATTACTTTCTGAAAACAGAAACAGAGTAATAGAAAGAAGCTTGGTTTTGAACATGATTTGGGGTGACGATAACTACTTTAACGGTAGAAGCTTGGATGTGTTCATTACTAAACTAAGAAAATACTTAAAGTACGATGAAGGAATTCAAATAAACAATATTCACGGAGTAGGGTTTAAGTTAGAATTAAATGAAAATTAAAATATATTTGTAAAAAATTTAAAAACAAGAATACACATGTCAATATCAGACGCATTTCAAGGAGGTCAACAAACAAGAAACCACTCTCACCTAGAAAACTTGGTTGAGGTAGCTCTTACAGACGGACAAATAGTAGGAGAGGAAAGAGAATTATTAGAAAAATTTGCCAGAAGACTGAGTATTTCTAATGAGCAGTTAGACTCTATAATTAAGAATATTGGAAAACACGCAATTAACCCACCAACAGATAGAGAAGATCGTTACAAAAGATTTTTTAGATTAATTCAAATGATGTTGTCTGATGGGATTATTGGAGAAAAACAAGATAAATTGATTCACAGGTTTGCAATAGGATTGGGTTATTCAGAAGAAAGAACAGAAGAGTTGTATACTCAAACTATCGAATTTATAAATAACAAGGTAGATTTTGAAGATGCATTTGAGAAAATAACACACTAATTCAAGAAGAATTTTAAAAGCAAAAAGGGCTGAAACATTTGTTTCAGCCCTTTTTTTATCTCAATAAGTTTATAAAACCAGATTTTTTATAATTATTTCCTTGAGGATCTGATGCAATAATTTGATACACATAAACTCCCGAAGGACATTTTTCTCCTTTGTGCGTTCCATCCCAGGATTTGTTAAAATAGACTGACTCATAAACCAACTCCCCCCAGCGATTAAAAATCTTGATACTAAAGTTTTTTATTTCGTGTCCGTACACTTTAAACTCTCTATTAAACTCTTTTTCTGGCGTAAAAGAATTAGGAACATAAAGAGTGTATTCGTCTTTTACTACTACATTTTTTGTGAAAGAATCTACACATCCAAAATCGGTATAAGCAAATTGAGTAACAGGATAAACTCCCACCACATTTGGAAATAAATGAGTAGGATTAAATCCAAATACAGCAGTACTATCGCCAAAATCCCAAGTCCAATTGGTAGCACCTGTCGAAGAATTTTCTAAATAAGTTTCGGGTCTGAAAACAGACAGCACCGAAGGAACAGGCGTAAAGTTGGCCACAGGATTTGGATAAATGATAAGTGGTGCTGGCAAAGAATCGTAGTACACACAACCATCAGAAGATGTAATACGCACCTTTATGCGATAATTTCCTGCAGAATCATAAGTATGTACCGGATTTTGACTGAAAGAGTTAAAACCGTCTCTAAAATACCACTCCCATCCTACAATAGTGCTAGGTAAAGCAATTGTGGAACTGTCGTAAAATTGAACCGGTTCTTTTTCGCAATAAGCAAATTTTTCCGGACCATAATTAAAGTTTGGAACAGGTAAAAGAGAAACGGTAAAAGAGCTGTCGCTTGCACAACCCAAAGAAGATGTAACGGTGAGTTTCACCTGATAAGATCCATTGTTTGAAAGGTAAACATGACTTGGGTTCTTAAGCGTGGAAGTGTTTCCATCTCCAAACTCCCAAAACCAATTTACAATAGAATCAGGTATTGCAATGCTACAGTTTTCTGTAAAATATACGGTGTCGCCTACACAAGCTGGCGAAAAATTAATATCTACAAGTGGTTTGGCACTGATTAAAATTGTTTTAGTAATCATGTCGCTGCAACCCGAGTCAGAAACAACTTGAAGAGAAACAGGAAATGTTCCGGCTGAGGTGAATACTGTGGTTGGATTTTGATTTGAATCTAAAGTTCCATTTCCAAAATTCCAGTACCAGTTTTCTATTCTACCAAAACTGAGGGAAGATGAATCTGTGAACAACACAGGATTTCCTTGACAAACAGCGCTGTTGTTTCCAAAATTTGCAACCGGTTTAGAGTTTACTATAATTGAACTTGAGTCTTCATCGATACAACCGTTGTTTGATGCAACACTTAATTTTACTGTGTAAACACCAGTATTTGTATACGTGTGAGTAGGATTGACAAGCGAGGATGAATCTCCATCACCAAACTGCCAGTTTACTGTTGTTATACTTCCTCCGGCCGATGACGATAAGTTTAAGAAATTAGAAACAGTTCCTTCACAAACAGGACTAGAGACATTGAAAATAGCCTGTGCGCCATTCAAAACCTCAACAAAATGTGTGGCTTGACTGGAACAACCAGAAATGGAATCAAATACTGTGAGAGTTACAAAATATCTTCCCCCCGATAAATACGCGTGCTGAGCATTGGGACCAGAAGCGCTATCTAATGGAGAAAAATCTCCGTAATTCCATATCCAAGAAGTTGGATTTCCTAACGAAACATCTGAAAACGATGTGGAAAGCCCTACACAAACAGTATCGTGAGTAAAATTAGCTACAGAACCAGAGCTTACAACCACAACTTTGGTAAAAGAACTGGTACATCCAGAAATATTGGTAAACGTAAGCGTTACATTATAATTTCCAGCCGCAGAATAGGTGTACGTTTTATTTATTCCTGTAGAGAAATTGCCATCTCCAAAATCCCAAGTATAAGTTCCGAGCGGAACAAGATTTGTATCTAAATTGGTAAAAGTAGTAGCGTTTCCAAAACATACAGTATCCGCCATAAAATCAGGAATAGTGTTTGGTAAAATATTAATTGACAAAGGAACAAGTGTTGTATCGGAACACGAACTTCCACTAAAAGCAATAAGTTCCACGGAGTAAATCCCCGAGTTTTGGTATGCATAAACGGGATTTATTCCAACACTACTATTGGGTTGCCACCCTAATAAATCTCCAAAATTCCATAAATAAGAATTTGCGTTGAGCGAATTATTCAAAAACTGAATGGAATCACCAATACAAAAAGAACTGGCAAACACCGAAATATGAGCAGAAGGAGACGTGGTTACTACCACAGGAAGTATAGCGCTATCTGTGCAACCAGAAAGAGACATTAATTTGACAGACAAAGAATATACACCTCCCGAACTATAAGTGTGCAAAAAGGAAGTCGTACCAGAAGGAAAACTATCTATGATGGATCCGTCACCATAATCTACGATTAGTATGTCGCTCGAAAATTGGGTTTGAAAAGTAGTTGCATTATTGGCACAAACGGTATCAAAGCTAAAGAAAGAGAGTGAAGGCGCATCGTATACAAATACTGAGTCGGTGTAAGTGCTATCGCACCCATAAATATTTGTGACAGTAAGGGAAACAAAGTAGCTTCCGGACGCCAAGTATTGAAAATTTGGATTAGCTAAGTTTGAAAAATTTCCGTTCCCAAAGTCCCAAAAATAGGACGCAACAGGCAAATTGGTAACAGATGTATTTGTGAACGAAGTAGCATATCCTAAACACACATTGTTTGCCGCAAAACTTGTTTGTGGTATTGTTTGAACAGAAACAGGAGCAACTAATGTATCAGAACAACCCGAAGCGTTTTGGGCAATTAAGCTTACGTTGTAAATTCCTCCCACAGCAAAAGTATGACTTGGATTTTGCGATGTATCGGTGTTGCCGTCATCAAAGTCCCAGAACCACCTTACAGGATTTCCTGAAGAAGAGTCTGTGAAAAATATAGGGCTTTTGGCGCAAGAAGTAGAATATGAAAAATGTGCATTTGGCGTTTCAAATACCGCAACTGTTTTTGTCAATGAATCGGAACATCCAAACTGATTATGCACTAGTAACCTGGTATTGAATTGCCCATGATTTGAATACACATGAAGTGGATTTTGAAGAGAAGAACTGTCGCCATCACCAAAAGACCATTTCCAGTTCACTGGACCAAAAAGAGAAGAATCTATAAAGCTTGTAGCTTGGCCAAAGCATACAGAATCAAAAACAAACTGTGCCACAGGATTTGGGTGTACCGTTATTGTTTGGCTTGAAGTGTCGCTGCAGTTTTTACTGTTAAATACAATTAATTGTATAGTGTAAACCCCCGCAGCAGAATAGCTGTGAGTTGGAGAAACCGAAGCACTAGAGTCGCCATCACCAAAGTACCATGTGTAAGAATTTCCTCCCAAAGAGTTAGTTATAAACGTATTTAATGTGCTTTCACATTGTGCAGTATCAGCAAGTGAAAAAGAAGAAAAAGGCACAGGGTTCACGGTTACAATTTTTGAAATACTATCTGAACATCCATTAGCTGTTTGAATAATAAGTTTTATTTCTTGTACGCTATCCGTAGCCGGATTAGGGTTGTTAAAAACCTGAGAAGAAGGAGAGAAAACAGAGTCTGAGTTTCCGTTTCCAAACACCCAATTGTATGAACTGGAAGAGGAGTTGACCGATGTGTTGGTAATAAAAACCTCTAACCCAGAACAACCTTCTAAGGGCGTTAAACTAAAGCTGGCAACCGGTCCTTGAAATACTAATACTTGGGTTGTGTCACGGGATGTGCAACCCAAACTATCTACACTTAAAAAAACCGAGTGATTTCCTGGAGTTTGAAACACTACCGAATTGTTTTTTGAATTAGAAACAGAAGGATTCCCATTGGTGAATGTCCAGCTGTAATTTGAACCTGAAGGAGCGTTGTTATCAAAAAGAACGGTTAAATCTTCACATCCACTATCCTTACTTTGAGTAATTTGAGCAACTGGAGCCCTATTAACCTCAACCACCGAAAAACTTGTGTCAGAACCACAATACCCGGTTGTGATTAACCAAGTAGTATCCTTGCCATAATTCCTTAAAGTTCTCGAATGTGGACCAAAAACATTTGAAGTATCTCCGTTGCTAAAAATCCATAAATACCTCAAGCTATCACCTCTTGATTGGTTGGAGAAAGAAACAGTTTCGCCAGAGCATATTTGGTTATCATTTACTGATATTACTGACGAGACAGAAGGGTGAATGGTAATTGTAATTGTAGTATCAAAACTACCACAAGTTGAGGAGGCATTTAGTCTAATACTATTGGTGATAGTCGTATTTCCATTATTCACATAGTTTCTTGGCGGCATCACACTATCGGTTGCAAAAGGAAAGATCCAGCCGTTTTCGTACCATCTCATAGTTACGTTTTGAACGGGAGAGGTTGCTAATCCATTAACAATCAAAGGAGAACAACCCTCTGTTGTTGACCAGTTTACATTTGCGCTGGTGGTAGAACTTACGGTTATTGTTTTTTGAATGGTATCAGCACCACAAGTTCCTGTAACAATAAGGGTGAGCGTGTCTACTGTTTGAGTTGCGTAATTAATCGTGTGCGGCCCCGGAAGTGTTGAGGTTGTTCCGTTTCCAAAATCCCAGAAATAAGAAAGAGAATCTCCGTAAGAATTACTCTGATGAGTGAGCGAAGTTCCAGTACAAATATTGGTTGCAGTATTATTCAGTCTTGCCACAACACTTGGTAAAACCGTTATGTTTATGGTTGTGTCATAATTTCCACAAGAGTTGGAGGAAGTAAATCGGATGCTCTCAGTATTCACCGAATTACTGTTGTTTGTGAATGTTCTAATAGGCATATTGGTATTGAATCCAAAAGGAAAAAAACCACCATTTTGATACCATCTACTCGTAACTCCTGAACCTGTATTGATAGCAGAACCTGTAACAATAAGAGGTGAACATCCACTATCAGCAGAAAGTGTTACTTGTGAGCTAGAGCTTGGATCAACCGAAATAATTTTGGTAATAGTATCTGAACCACAAAACCCGGTAACGATAAGCACCAAAGTATCTTGTCCGTTGGTATTGTATGTAATTGTATGCGGACCAGGCAAAACAGAAGTAGTTCCGTTTCCAAAATCCCAGAAATAAGAAAGAGAGTCTCCGTAAGAGTTACTCTGATGAGTCAACGAAGCACCTGTACAAACACTAGTGGAAGTGTTGTTTAGTCTGGCCTCAACTGACGGGTGAGTAGTTATTGTATAGGTGGTATCAAAAACCCCACATGAATTTGTGTTGGTATACCTCAAGGTTTCTACACGAGTAGTATTTCCTGTGGCATTTATTGTAAAAGGAGTTAGCGTGTTTCCTGTTGAATATACAGAAGAACTGTTATTTCTATACCAATTGGAAACAGAGCTAATATCAGTCGGAACAGCAGAACCTATTATTGAATTAGGCGAACAGCTTTTTAATGAGGTAACCGTTGTTGCAGAATAAGGCAAAGAGTCAACAAAAATGTACTTTTTTACAGAATCTACACCGCAATAACCACTAACAATTAGTTCAACACTGTCTACACCTCTTTTGTTGTAAACAATAGTTTTTGGTCCTATTCCGGTTGAGCTTGTTCCGTTGCCAAATCGCCACAAGTATGTCAATGAATCTCCTTCCGAAACACTAGTGTGCGAAATAGTGGTTCCGGTACAAAATGAAGTATTTGTTGAATCTAGTTTTGCTTTTACATCAGGATGAATTTTAATAGTAACAGTTGTGTCGTAACTCCCACAATGATTTGAAGAGGTATAAATAATATCGTGTGTTATTAAAACAGAAGTGTCATTAGTAAAATTTTGAACAGGCAAAGAATTTCCATAACCCACAACATTTGTATCTACTGTCCAAGAAATAAGGGCGCCTTGAGTTGTAGAAAAACCATTTCCGTTGACAATTAACGGACTACAGCCTTCATTTTGGTTCAGTGCGATTCCTCCTGTAGGAAAAGAATCTACAACGATGTTCTGTGTCACAGAATCTACACCGCAACCGTTCCCCGCCCAAAGTTTTACTTTATAATTTCCAACAGGATAAGTTTGGAAAGGGGGGTTGGAACCGTTGTATAAGTTTCCATTTCCCATATCCCATCTAAAATTATTGGTAGGAAAAACATCAGAGGAGTTATTTACAAACCCAACAGTTTGGGGCGCACACCCTTTTCCAATTAAAGTGGAGGTATAATCAATATTAGGACCTGTAGAAACCGTTATTGGACCTGTTACCGTGATAGATGTGTTGCAAGAGTTTGATGCCGCAAGAGTTACAAGGAAAGAACCAGAAGTAGTGTAAACGTGAGTGGGAGCTGCCGGAGAAAACGTAACAACCGGAGGGGATCCATCACCAAAATTCCAAATATATATTGTTGCGTTTACAGATCCATTTATTGGAGTTACGTTATGTGGCGCACATCCTTGTATTTCCGATGAAGGAATTGTGAATGAAGAAGAGGTAGATTTAGAAAAATCCACTTGAACTGTATCCGTGTACAGACATCCATTGGGCGCCACCGCTGAACACACAACCATAAACGTTCCGTAGGAAGTAAAAGTGTGAACCAAAGTACCACTTGTTCCCGAGTAGTTTTGATTTATTAAAGGACTTCCATCGTCAAAATCCCACGTGTAATTTACACCAGAAGCCGAGTTGTTAGTGAAGGTTATCGTATACCTAGAGGTTGTGTCGCCTACAGTTAAACAATTGGATGTACTTCCTGTTCCATCATCTCCAGAGATGGAAATTGAGGGAGTAGGAGCAATAGTAACTGCTTTGGTAATTTGACTCGTACAGCTGGATGAATTGCCAATAGTTAAACGAGCATTATAGTTACCGCTTGAACCATATAAATGCGAAGGATTTTGAACTTTAGATACAGAACCGTCTCCAAAACTCCATGAATACGAAGTGTTTAGGTTTGTGTTTCCCGAGCTATTAGTAAATTGAATTACAGAATTTGGACAAAGTTGTCCGATAGGAAAAGTGAAATCTGCAACGGGCTGTTGAACAGCGATTACTGATTTGTAAAATGTATCAGCACAAACACCGAGACTATCAAAACCAACAATCATATAAGTGTAAACTCCATTAGAAAAAATAGAATCTGTCACCCCAGAAGAGGTTCCTACTGTATTCGCAATTTGAGCCCCGTTTCTGTACCAAAAGTAACCAGCGGTAGAGCTATTTGTCCCCGTACTGGTGTTTGTTAACACTATTCGGTGTGGACCCGAACCGCAAACAGTGTCTGCTGAGGTGTTAAAAGTCGAAACGATATCTCGGCAATTGCTATAGGAAAAATGGGATATAAAAAAAAGGACAGAGATAAGCCCAAAAATTCGCGCCATAGGATTTAATAATTTAATGAATAGTTAGATAGACTAGACAAAATTACGAATAGTTGACTTCTCAGGTTGCTTTTTTATCGTTTTATTTATCCCTTTGTCAGAATGTAACCTCAATTTCTACTTTTTCTTTCTCTCTCAGTACAATTACTTTGTGGGTAGATTCCTTTTCAAATTTACCAAGGCAATTCATATAATCGGTCATAGATTTTACCTCAAATTCACCCATTTTTAATACGATATCTCCTTTTTGAATTCCAGCTTTTGCAGCAGGCCTGTCCTCTTTTACTCCGTCTATTCTCATTCCTTCTCCATCAAACAAGTAATCAGGAATTACACCCAAAGTCACTTTAAAAGCTCTTGCCTTTTCAGATTTTTCTTTTGTTTTTGTAAATGGAATAGAATCGTAATTATTCAAGCTCATCACTACCTTTTCTATGTAATCTGCTACTTTTTCAATTCCTTCAAAATTAATAAACTCAGTGTCGTCAGTTGGTTTATGATAATCTTTGTGTTGCCCCGTAAAGAAGTGAAGCACAGGCACATCTTCTAAATAAAAAGAAGTGTGATCGGATGGACCAACTCCTGAGGAATCAAATTTTGATTGAAAACTAAACGTATTACAAGAATCTAAAATTGGCTTAAACAAAGGAGAAGTACCGATTCCATAAATAGCCAATCTATTGTTTGTATCCAATCTACCTACCATATCCATATTAATCATGTAAGCCATTTCCGAAGTAGGTACTGTTGCATTTTTCACGAAATAATTTGAACCCCAAAGTCCTTTTTCTTCTCCGGTAAAAGCGATAAATAGAACATTAGTTTTTAGTTTTTTCCCCTTAAGTTTTTTTGCTAATCCAAGCATAGCAGAAACTCCGCTTGCATTATCGTCTGCTCCGTTATGAATTTGTCCTGCGCTGTCCGCCAAAGAACCTTCTTCTCCGTATCCCAAGTGATCGTAATGAGCACCAATAATGAGAGTTTTTTCTGCTCCATTATCCAAAAATCCTAGAACATTTCTTCCTTCTATTTTTTCACCCGTTCCATCAGTATCGTGAGGATGAGCCTTCATATTTCTCGTAAAAACCTGAAAATAAGTATTGTCATTTCCTTTTGGCAGCAAACCATTTTCTTTCATTCTGGCAGCAATGTAGTCAGCTGCAATCAATTCTCCTTTTGTTCCCACTTCTCTTCCTTCCAAAGAATCGTGAGCCAAGTAAGTAACATCTGCCGTGTAATCAGCCAAAAGGGACACGGATTTATTTTCCATATTCTGTGTACCACAGGCCACAAAAAGGATACACGTTAACGTAGTAATTATAAATTTCATTTTGTTTAAGTTTTTTATTAAAAAAATAGGTAAAATCTCTTCGCTTGTAAAGATACAATTTCCTCTTCATCCTTTTTTATGATATTCGTTATGTTTTGATTCGATAAGAACTCTTATTTTTGCTCAAAATAACCAAACAATGAAAAAAAACGTAGCACTTTTATTTATTCCATTAGCGATGAGTTGTGGAGGAAACAAAGAAAAAGGAGACTCTTATTCTGGTGAAACAGAAAAATGGGAAGAACCAAAAGATGAAGTTCATTTAGCAAATATCAAGCAGCTTACATTTGGCGGAGACAATGCCGAAGCTTATTGGAGTTTTGACAACAAAAGTCTTGTTTTTCAGGCAAAAAATCCAAAATGGGGAGCAGAGTGTGATCAGATTTATGTAATGCCAATTGGTCAAGATTTGAGTAACGGAACCATTCCACAACTAGTTAGTACAGGGCTAGGAAGAACAACTTGTAGTTATTTCATGCCAGGAGATTCAACCATTATTTATGCATCTACTCATTTAGCAGATTCGGCTTGTCCACCAGAACCACCAAGAGGAGATAAATATGTGTGGCCAATCTACAGTAGCTTTGATATTTTTGTGGCAGACTTAAAAGGAAATTTAAAAAAACAATTGACTTTTAGAGAGGGATACGATGCCGAAGCAACCGTTTCTCCAAAGGGAGATTTAATTGTATTTACTTCCGATCGTTCGGGCGATTTGGAATTGTATACCATGAATATTGATGGAACCAACATCAAACAAGTTACCACAGAACTAGGATACGATGGCGGAGCTTTTTTCTCTCCAGATGGAACAAAATTAATTTTCAGAGCTTCTCGTCCAAGAACAGAATTGGAGAAGAAAGAATACAAAGATTTATTAGCAAAAGGATTGGTTCAGCCAACTGCCATGGAACTATTTGTATGTAATATTGACGGAAGCGACATGAAACAAATTACGAATTTGGGAGGAGCGAACTGGGCACCATTTTTTCACCCATCAGGAGAGAAAGTAATATTTAGCTCTAACCACAAAACAAAATCATTCCCATTCAACTTATTCATGATAAACTTGGACGGATCGGGATTGGAGCAAATCACCTACGACAAAGCTTTTGATTCTTTCCCAATGTTCTCACCAGACGGAACTAAACTCGTGTTTTCGTCAAATAGAGACAACGGAGGAACTAGAGAAACAAACATGTTCTATGCGGATTGGGTAGAGTAAGTTTTAGAAATTAGTAAAGATTAATTAGTCCTTAGTACACAATGTGCTAAGGACTTTTTTTTGGTTTTAAGGGATTCTTACGAAATCTCTTAAGCTCTTTTAATTTTTTGTATGTAGGCTAAGTAGAGAACTAATTAACAAGTCTCGGTTCAAAATCAATATCATTTTTTTAACAAATCCTGTTTAAATCTTCAGATAAATAGCTACATTTGTCCAAAAGCTAGACCACCAAAAAGCGTAAAAAGCTAAACAAATAAATGAAAAACAGTAAGTTAAGCCCGTATAAGGTAAAAAAAATTATCAAATACTTTTGTGCAGATGTAGATGCTACAAAAGCTAGCTTATTGTTGGGTTTCAATCGAAAAACCATCAATAGATACTACTCTATCTTCAGAAAATGTATCTATACTCATCAACGAGAAAAACTAGAAGAAACAGCCAATACATATTCATTATCAGTAGATTACGTTAATTCGCTTTACAATTATTTTGTTACAGGAAAGTTGCAAGGGGAGGAAGAAAAATTGGTGGTAGTTGTAGAGAACGGAGACAATCTTCACATTTATCAGCCTTATAATTTTGTAGAACACTTCTCTGAAACGATTAAAAAGGGAGTTCACAACATTGAAGAGTCCGTTCCTGATGTTTTAAAAAAATATTATAAAGGAATTAAGGAGCACAAATACATCAAGTACATTTCTTTTAGCAATGAAGAGGGAAGTAGAACAAATCGTTTTTTGACTTACGTAAAAAACCGCCTGAGTAAATTCAATGGCGTGTCAAAATACTACACTTATCATCTGAAAGAGTGTGAGTGGAGGTGGCAAAAATCTCAAGATCAAATGGAAGATGAATTGTGGCAATTGTTTAAAAACCACGATGGAAACACGTTACTTTTTAAACTTGAAAAAAAGTAAAAAAGCCTGATTATAACTGAAAACTATGAAAAAAGCACAACAATCAATCCTCAGTTCCATTGGAGAAACTCCAATGATAAAGCTTCATGGCCTAAGCGAAATTTACAATACAAATGTGTATGCCAAGCTCGAAGGTTTTAATCCGGGACATTCGGTAAAAGATAGAACTGTATTGAACATGGTTGAGCATGCCGAAAAACAAGGTAAACTAATAAAAGGTGTGTCTACACTTGTAGAAGCAACTTCGGGAAACACAGGGTTTAGTTTGGCAATGATTTGTGCAATAAAAGGATACAAATGCGTGGTGTGTGTAAAAGACAAATCATCTACCGAAAAGATAAATGCAATAAAAGCTTTGGGAGCAAAAGTTGTATTATGTCCAAGTAATGTAAAGGCAGACGACCCTAAATCGTATTATAAATCTGCAGAGAGATTGAGTAAGCTAATTCCGGACGCTTTTTATATCAACCAAAATTTCAACTTGGATAACTTGGGCGCACATTACAAAACTACAGGCCCTGAGATTTGGGAGCAAACTGGGGGAAAAATCACTCACTTTATTTCTTCGGCAAGTACAGGAGGAACCATTTCAGGGATTTCTAAGTTTTTGAAAGAGCAAAACGAAAACATTGACGTAACTGCAGTAGATAGCGAAGGTTCAGTATTGAAGCACTATCACGAAACAGGCGAATACGACACCAGTTTGAAAAGAAAAACAATGCTTGAGGGAGTAGGAAAAGACATTATTCCGCCAAATGTATTGATGGATAACATAGATAGGTTTATCAAAATTGAAGACAAAGAAAGTGTGAAAAACATTTTGAAACTTGCCCGAACGGAAGGAATTATGGCAGGAGGATCTTGTGGCGCAACCATTGAAGGATTAAAGGCAATAGCACCAGAATTGAATCAAAACCACACGGTGGTTTTATTATTCAGTGACCACGGAAGCAAATATCTATCAAAATTTTATGATTTTGATTGGCAAAAAGAAAACGGATATTCCTCAGAAAAGGAGGATGAATTAACAACAGTAATCAACGAATTTTATTTTAATAACAACAACAAGTACGAAAGATGAAAGATTTATTTGACAAAATCGCCAAAGGAGGAGAATTAGGAAGATACCGATCCAAAACAGAAGGGTACTTTATGTTTCCTAAGTTAGAAGGAGAATTGGCTCCAAGAATGATGTTTAATGGAAAAGAAGTCCTTAACTGGAGTTTGAACAACTACCTAGGATTAGGAAACCATCCAGAAATTAGAAAAGCAGATGCAGACGCAACTGCAGACTGGGGGTTGGCCTACCCAATGGGTTCTCGTATGATGAGTGGAAACACAAAATATCACGAACAATTGGAAAACGAATTGGCTGATTTTGTTCAAAAAGAAGCTGGTTTGGTTGTGAATTTTGGTTACCAAGCAATAGCAAGTTGTGTAGATGCATTGGTAGATAGACATGATGTAATTGTGTACGACCAAGAGTCGCATGCATGTATCATTGATGGAGTTAGAATGCACCAAGGAAAACGATACATGTTTAAACACAACGACATGGAAAGTTTAGAAAAAAACCTGAAGAGAGCAGAGAAACTTGCCAAAGAAACAGGAGGTGGAATCTTAGTAATTTCTGAGGGAGTTTTTGGAATGAGAGGAGATCAAGGGAGGTTGAAAGAAATCATGGAGTTCAAAAAACAGTATAACTTCAGAATTTTAGTAGATGATGCTCATGGATTTGGAGTATTGGGAGAAACAGGATACGGAACAGGAGAAGAGCAAGGAATACAAGACGACATTGATGTTTATTTTGCAACTTTTGCAAAATCAATGGCCGGAATTGGTGGATTTATAGCGGGTAACAGAGAGGTTATTGATTTCTTGAAATACAACCTTCGTTCTCAGGTTTATGCAAAGTCATTGCCAATGCCATTTGTAATTGGAGCCTTGAAAAGATTGGACATGATGAGAGGAGACTTATCTTTCAAAAACAAATTGTGGGACAATGTAAACATGCTTCAAAACGGATTGAAAGAAAGAGGTTTTGAGATTGGAAGTACAAACTCGTGTGTAACTCCAGTTTACATGCAAGGTTCGCTTGAAGAAGCAACACATTTGGCTTATGATTTAAGAGAAAACTTCAGAATTTTCTGTTCCATTGTGGTGTACCCAGTAATTCCAAAAGGAATGATTATTTTCAGATTAATTCCAACTGCATCGCATAGTGCTGCAGATGTTACAGAAACTTTGGATGCATTTGAAACTGTACACAAAAAACTAGTAAACAAAGAATACGATTTACCAGAAATGGCAACGTTTAACCTAGTAGAAAACGAAGCTTAGTAACTGATACTTAATTAGATTGAAACGCTCACTTTTTAGTGGGCGTTTTTAGTTTAAAGTATTTGTACAATGAAAAAACAAGCAAGGCAGACGCCAAAACAAGAACAATTGTATTCCATATTTTTTCACCAAACTGGAACTCCACTTTTTGCAATTGAAACAATTGACCTCCTGCCACAATGAGTTGTCCAAAAGCGATAAGGAGGTAAAACGTTCTATTTTCTTTTTTCATAAATCTTTTTATCGTTCTAATTGATTCCTATTCATAAATAAATTTATGATGCTCAGTATAGTTATTTGAGTGCACTCGCACTATATAAACTCCTCTTGGAAACTCATTCATTTCGAAAGTGTTATGTTGTTTGCTTAATTTCGATGAATAAATAGTTTTTCCAGATATGGAAATTATTTCAATTTTATCGGTATTTGTGAAAGTGTTGCTTGCTACTAAAATATTAATTACACTGGAAGCTGGGTTCGGATAAACTTTAACCTGTTTATTGGAGTTTTGAATTTCATCCATAGAAACTACATACCCACTAAAACATGCATTGGTAAAAGCGGTACTCAGTTCTGTGCTTACAGTTAACACCGCATTCGAATCTTTACAAATACACCTTCCGTCATTAAAGTTATAAGTCATGTAAGCTGCATCTGTTTCAAAAGCTTTGAAAGTACATTGCTCAAAAGTTAGTGAATCGCTAGTCAGTGATTGAGAAATATGATTCCAGTTACTAAAAAGAGTATTACCACCGTTCCAATGATTATTTCCTGGTTCTTGAACAAAATCACAAGGCTTTAAGAAAAGAAGGTATAAAGTTCCGCTTCCCCCCGGAACTCCTGCTCCGCCACCAATATTTACTGCAATAGTTCCGTCTCCTCGCAAATCGCCAATAAAAGAAATAGATCTAGAAAATCTTTCTATTGGAGTCAGAGTTAATCCAAATCCACCATTTGTGCCATTTATTTTGGTGTATGTTTTTACTGTTTTGTCGGGGTTTAGATATAAAATATAACCATCTCCATCGTTTTGTTGGTTAGCTCCCGTAATTAAATCTGGAACACCATCTCCGTTTAAATCTCCAGGAGCACACATTGCATGGCCAAATGCAGCCCCAAAAGTTCCGTTTGCATTAATGGTGTCGGATAATTCATCTACAAAGCCGTTCATTCCCTCCGTGATTTTTAATTTAGAGGTTACATTAAACGTTGAAGAGTCTAAAGAAAGAATCCAAACCGCACCTTTTCCACTATCAGAAGAAAACGCACCTACGGCTAATTCTTTATCCCCATCTCCATTTAAATCTCCAAGCATAGCCACTTCTCTTCCTCCAAAACCATCTTCATTAGCTAATCCTGTTCCAAAACCTCCCTGAGTAGAACTAATGTCAACTGTTTTTGTATTATCTACTCTAGAATTAGAATTAAAAAACAATAATTTTATAGCACCCCTTCCTCTTCCTCCATTATTTGAGGATGGATTACAAGCCACAATGTCAACTCTTCCATCTCCATCTAAATCTCCAATTGCTGACAAACCCTGAGAAACTATATTTTGATTTTTCACATAGCTTTTTACGGTTCCATTTGTATCTAAATGCAAAATGTAAATAACACCATTAGGCACGTGATTTGCAGAAACAGCAATATCAGGAATTCCATCTCCGTTATAATCACCAACTCCCGCAACTCCATATCCAAAAAAGCTACTGGTGGTTAATGTATCGTTAAACCCACCAGAAAGCATTGATATTTTTTGATTGGACTTTACTGTTCCGTTACTATTCATAAATACAATATAAACAGCTCCCGCATCTGTTGCACCGTCATCATCGGACCTTGCACCAACGGCTAAATCTAAAATTCCGTCACCGTCTATATCCCCCACAACATCGTGTTCTCTGCTAAATCGATCTCCTGGATCGAGTGCAGCAAAAAAACCACTAGTTCCATTTTCAATTTTCACAAAGCCTTCAGGTCCCCATTGGGTTGTGGTCTGTGCATTCAGTTTAGTGAGTGATAATAAAGCGAAAAAGGAGATACATAAATGTTGTCTAATCTTCATAATTTAAGTTTTTTAATTTAGACAATCCTAATTTTAAAAGGTTTAACTGTAATTAATTTTTAAGCATAAACCCCAAAACACCCCTACATTTGTCCTCACAAGCTGGATAAAATCCAAGGTGTTTTCTTTTGTTGCTTTTGCTTGGTATTCCCCACCAAAACTCTGCTAAGGCAATGGGTTTTAAGTTGTTTGAAAAAGCGTATTGAATCAATTTGGGAGCTGCACATTCGCCAGTTGCAGCAGGCGGATTGCCATATTCTGAGCCAGCAAATATAGTAGCTACATTTTTGGCTTTACCATATTTATTGGTAAAAATATAGTGTTCAAAAAGCCACTGTTGCAAATCGTGAGATTTTTGTTTTCGGAGTTCGGTGAGTTTTGTTATTTCTTTTGGGTCGGTGGAATTTTTGATTGTTTTACCAATCTCGGTGAGTTCTGTCATTCCCTTGGTAAGGTAAAAATCAGTTTTACTTTCATCAAAAACAGAAGGAACAAACCTTTTGCAAGTTTTGCCTCCTGGAAATTCGCCCGACATGGTACCTAAATATCCCAAACTCCCGTCAATTTTTTGTACAACCAACACTCCGAACATTTTTCCTCTTTGGGTGCTAAAATCGTATTCCCAATTCTTAGATTCAAGTTCAATAAACTTTTGAAATTCGTTAGCTGCAATTCTTCCAATTTCGGGAATTTCCAATCCAAAAGGATTGTTTAATCTATTTGGAATAGGAGTTTCAGAAACATCTGTATTAAAATTGAAAACGAGAGAATTGTTCATTTTTCTGCTAAGTAAGTCTACAAAGGTCATCAAAATTTACTAAACCCTATCCAAATACCTTCTGGAAAAAACTTTATCTTTACTCCATGCCAAGAATAGATTCTTTTTTATGGTCGGTGCGGTTGTACAAAACCCGAAGCAAAGCAACAGAAGCTTGCAAGAAAAACCGAATTTTGATAAATGAAGCCGAAGCCAAACCTTCGAAAGAAGTGAAAGCTGGAGACGTTATTTTGATTCGAAAATCCGGAGTAAAATTTGAATACAAAGTATTAGAAATCTTATCCAAAAGAGTGGGGGCTAAGTTGGTGCCCGATTATATTTTGGAGATTACAAAAATAGAGGAGTTAGAAAAACTGAAGCTTCAGCAACTTGCTCAAAAAACCTACCGTGACAAAGGAGCTGGAAGACCCACAAAAAAGGACAGAAGGGATTTAGAGGAGTTTTTGTAGCACGGAATCCGTTCAAAAAACCATTTAAACGAGCAGAATTTACCCTTTATTTTTATTCAATAATCCCAAACTAGTGAGAATAGCTCCAATGAATACAAGCTGGAAATAATCGTGAAATGAATCTTTGATGATGGACATGATAATTCCATAGGAAACCACAATGGTTCCAATGATGATTGAGAAAAGGTGAATGCGTTTCATTTTTTTCATGGAATGAATATAATGTTAGTTAGTCCTAAATCATAACGAACCTGAAATCCATTCGTTTTTTATGATGAATAACAACTGAAAGCATTAATTTCACATTCTCAAAAATAGAATAATGATTTCAGTCAATAATTTAGCCGTAGAATTTAGTGGAAGCATTTTGTTTAGCGGAGTTTCGTTTGTAATAAACCCCACCGACAAAATTGCCCTAATGGGAAAAAATGGCGCAGGAAAAAGCACTATGATGAAAATTATAGCGGGCGAAACAAAGCCAACAAGCGGAAATGTAAGCACCAATAAAGAAACGGTAATCGCATATTTACCTCAACATTTGCTAACGGAAGACGATTGCACGGTGTTTGAAGAAACCGCCAAAGCATTCAAGCAAGTGCTTGATATCAAAACCGAAATGGACAGGCTGAACAATGAACTCACTACCCGAACGGATTACGAAAGTGAAGAATATATGTCAATCATCGAAAAAGTATCCGAATTGGGTGAAAAGTACTACGCTTTGGAAGATGTAAATTATGACGCTGAGGTAGAAAAAGCATTGAAAGGTTTGGGGTTTAAACCCGAAGATTTTCACCGACCAACGAGCGAATTTAGTGGAGGATGGCGAATGAGAATTGAGCTGGCGAAGATTTTACTTCAAAAACCCGACTTAATTTTATTGGATGAGCCTACCAACCACATTGATATTGAATCAGTTATTTGGCTAGAAGATTTTTTGGTAAATAAAGCAGATGCAGTGATGGTAATTTCGCACGATAGAGCTTTTATCGACAACATTACCAACCGAACTATTGAGGTAACGATGGGAAAAATTTACGATTACAAAGCCAATTATTCGAATTACTTGCAATTGCGAGAAGAGCGAAGATCGCACCAAATAAAAGCTTACAAAGAGCAACAAAAATTCATTGCGGATAACCAAACCTTTATCGACCGTTTCAAAGGAACGTATTCTAAAACGAATCAAGTAACAGCTAGAGAAAGAATGCTGGAAAAGCTAGAAATAATTGAGATTGATGAAATTGATACTTCAGCTCTTAAATTGAGATTTCCACCTGCTCCAAGATCGGGAGATTATCCTGTTTCGGTGAAAGAGGTTTCAAAAAAATATGACGATCACGTAGTATTTAATGATGCTAATATGGTGATTTCTCGTGGCGAAAAAGTATCATTTGTTGGGCGAAACGGAGAAGGAAAATCAACGATGATTAAAGCCATTTTGGGAGAAATAGAAGTGGATGGAGAATGTAAATTGGGACACAATGTGCAAGTAGGGTATTTTGCTCAAAATCAAGCCAGTTTATTGGATGAAAGCCTCACAGTTTTTCAAACGATTGACGAAGTAGCGGTAGGTGATATTCGGACTCAAATAAAAAATATGCTGGGACGATTTATGTTCTCGGGAGACGATATTGATAAGAAAGTAAGTGTACTATCTGGAGGAGAAAAAACCAGGTTGGCAATGGTAAAACTCTTGCTCGAACCCGTAAATTTACTCATCCTGGATGAGCCCACAAATCACCTAGATTTAAAGTCGAAAGACGTGCTAAAAGAAGCCTTGATGGATTTTGATGGAACTCTTATTTTGGTTTCTCATGACAGGGATTTTCTACAAGGGTTGTCAGAAAAAGTATTTGAGTTTAAGAACCAAAGAGTAATAGAACATTTTGAAACGATTGACGCTTTCTTGGAGAGAAATAAAATTGAGAAAATTGCGGACATTAATCTGGGGTGATCTCGATACTTTTTAATCCCGTGAAGAAAGTGATTTCCTAAATTAGGTAATTAGGCCTTTCGGACACATTATTTCGGGATTATATTAAGAAAGAAAAATCATGTTGTTTAGGTTCGGCCTCATTCTAAGTAGCGATTAAAATACTCCCGGGAAAAAAAGAGGGATAGGTCGATTTGACAAATTAGTTTAGTTAATTTTCGGGGTGTAATTAACGCTAGTCATGCTGAACTTGATTCAGTATCTAGCAAAGAATATTTCACTTTATACCTTCAAATTATGTTCGAATTAAATATTCTTTTCTTAAAGTTCTAAGGTAATATTTCAATGAAAAGAGATACTGAATCAAGTTCAGCATGACTGATGAATAAGAAAAGTAGGATGAAAAAAGCTTAATTAAGCAGTTTGAACAACCCTGTTCTTCCTCAAGACAATAATCCCTGTCCAAATAACTAGAGCGGCATCTACCATAAACACGAACTTTTGTAGAAAAGGCATGTAATAAATTCCTACTTTGGTTTCGAACCCGAGATAAAGAGCTATGCTCATGGTAAACACAATGTAAGTCAGCACTTTGAAAGGGCGGTTTTTGTATTTCACTAATTCGATAAAAATGGGAACAAAAGCCATAGAGGCGAAAATACCTACTAAAGTTACAACTAAATCGTGCAATTCTTCTTGGTACATAAAAGTGAAAATAGCCATAGAAAGTACTCCTAAAATTTTAATTAATTTGGTGTTTCTGTTTGAGTGGTCAAAAATATTGGGCATCACATAAAAAAACGACATCATTGTGATACTCAGAACAATGTGAGCCAAATTTGCCAAGAGTTTCCCTCTGTTTTCTAACCCAGAGTGAGTGAATTGATTGTTTGTATCGCACAAGAAATTGTGAAAAACACTATATCCATTTTGAGCAGTAGGAATGTTATCTGATCCACCGGGATAGAAACTAGCGGCCGTGAAGAACATGATAAGATAAGTTATCATTCCTACAATGGGAAAATAGGGAGCTATTTTATTAAATTTTTTCACTTATTAGGGTCTTGTGGCACGAAAGTACAACGATTAAATCCAGAAATCTACTATCATAGTTTAGAAGGCTCCACCCACTTAAATTTATAATCACTTTCTGGTAACTTCATTCGCTCGGCAATTCTCAGCATTCTGCTTGGTAGCTTCATGAGGTAATCTCTTGCTTTTTCTGCTTCATCAGATAGGTTTGTGACTTTGTCAATTTCCCATCGCTTGATGAGTTTATCCAAAATATCTACATAATCCAAAGAGGTGTAAACACCAATTTTTTGTGCGGTGTTAGAAAACTCTTCAAATGCTGCACCCATTTTCATTCCGCTTTCTCTCAAGAAATGAGCGGGCATGGTAATTTTTTTCTTCATCATATCCGTAAAAGCCAACATCATTTGGCTAGGGTCAACGGCAAAAATTCGCTCTACAAATTCGGCATACGCAGTGTGATGACGCATTTCATCTCCAGCTACCATTTTACACATTTTGGCAAGTTTTTTATTGCCGTTCGCTTTGGCAATTTCCGACACTCTATTGTGCGAAACATAGGTTGCAAGCTCCTGAAAACTGGTGTAAACAAAGTTTTTATAAGGATCTCTGTCTGTTCCAATATCAAATCCATCTGCAATCAAATGTTGCGTGGTGATTTCAATTTCTTTCATGTTTACCTTCCCAGATAAATACAAATATTTATTCAGTAAATCTCCGTGTCTGTTTTCTTCGGCAGTCCACTGAGCCACCCAAGTTGCCCATCCGTTTCCTTCTACTTGGTCTACGCCTTCCACATCCATTAGCCACGATTCGTAGGTTGGCAAAGCTTCTTCGGTAATCATATCTCCCACCAATACTACCCAAAAATCATAAGGCATTTCTTTAGCCAATTCTTGTAACTCTTCTATTTTTTCGGTAAAATTATCTTCTCTTGCATCCGGCAAAAAATCTTGTGGCTGCCAAATAGTGTCGATTGGAATAAGATACTTTTGAATAAGTTTATCCACATCTTTTTCAAGGTGCTTCATTACTTCAAGCCTTACATTTTTTTGGGACATAACAGGATTCTTTTTTATTCGTCTACAAGGATAAGGAAATAATTACAAGGAAGTAAATAATCAAGAAATTTTCTAGGTTATTAGTTTCTTACAACACACAATTCATATTGACCGTCAGGTTTTTTCGAGCTGAATTAAAAGAATGCTCTTACTTCAACAGTTCCTGCATGTATGGTTTTGAAATTTTCTGGCTTTCGTCCATTATAGGAAATACTCAGGTCTAGATTTTTCCCTATTTTTTTATTTATCAAAAGTTCCCAAGTCATATTATTTCCATTTTTTAGTCCTTCTAGCATTTCATATTCCAATGATGAATTGGGAGTTCCCAAAAAACTGATGGCTATAAAATTAAATCCGGCCGAAAGATTCAACTTGTTGGTTTCGGTATATTTTACTCTTGTACCCAACGAAGACAGCGAGGCAAATTCGCCTTCCACAGAATTGTTTTTCTCTTCGTAAGAAAACAAAAAATCAACATTAAAATTCGCTCCTTTTTGATACGTCAGAGTAGGTGCTGTTTTTTTTGTATTTAATGAAAAATTTCTGCTCGATAAAAAGTCGGATTCTAGAGACTTGGTGGTTATTTCGTTTTCTATTTTAAACAAAATTTTATCAAATCTATATCGTAAATTTACGCCATAGATAACGGTTTCTCTTGAATCAAACCCATTAGATAACAGCACTTTATTGCTAGTGTTCTGAAACAAAGCTTCAACCCCGTATTTGTAGCCCGTTCTATTGAAGAAAAGGGAAGAACGCAACTGCTTGTTCAATGAAACCAAATTAGAATCATTGAGGTTTGTGGCAAATGGATTTAGGCTAGACTCGGCACTTTCGAAGGTTGTTTTTCTGTCAATTCGGGCAGCAGATACCGAAGAAAGTTTAGAGATAAACTGGAAGATTTTTTGAGTTTTTTTCTGAAGTAAGACACGAGGAGATAACGTAACGGATTGTGTAAACTGATTAGAAAATGTTCGAATATATTCGTTACTCTGAGTAAATACTCGAATGTAATTCGCTTGATCTTGAAACGCTGCTATTTCAAATTCGTTTATTTCTTTCGTACCATTTTCGTTGTAATCTATCCAGGTAAAAACTCCCTGCCCAGGGTTTACTTCTACATACAAAAACTCTCTCTTTTGCTCCAACCCAGAGCCAATACTGTAAAATGTATTTAGGCTCACAAGCTCTTTCCAAAAAGAAGTAGAGAAGTTGGTTTGGTTCAGGAAGGTATTTTCTGGTGTTAGCCCTAATCCCGAATCAACAGGAATTAATTGTCTGTAAGCTACATTTCCTCGTATCTGTGTTCGTTTGTTTTTGCTCAATAATTTGTAATCCAAACCTGCTTCATGCGAATAGGCAGACTGCGATAATTCATTATCCCGTGAAGTTTTTTCGTTTCGGCAACCATAATAAATTGAGTAAAACTTAGATGGATTTTGTTCGTTTTTCAAGTAGACTCTTCCGTCATAAAACGAGTAACTTGTATTCAGTGTCGAATCGTTTCTTACAAATAAATTGCTTTCCACTTCGTCTTTGTAACCCAAAACGAACCTTCCTAATTTTTGTTCCACAATAGATTTATGTCGGTAAAATTGAGTGTTGGATTCTGCCTGAGAAATCAAAAAACTTCCAGAATAGTCAACAGCCGTATTGTTCCAAGTTCCGCTTCCGGTTAAGTTATTTTTTATCCCTCTAAATTGCTCACCCAAATCCAGAACATCAAGGTTGTAGACAAACTTGCCAACACTGTCTTTTTGCATCCCAAGATTAAAATTTCCCAAGAGTAACGGAGTCGTTATTTCTGCGAATCCCAAGTTCCAGTTTCTATTAAATTCTATGGCCCTAAACTTTTCGATTGGGCTAAAGTTGATACTTGTAAAATCAACAGATCCACCGGTTTTTAATAGTGCTGATTTCTTTTTTTTCGATAATTTTTTTGAATAAAACACCTCCATTTTAGAACCCATTCCTAGGTTTTGATTGTTCCCAATCCCCGAAAATGTATTGACATCTTCATTGGAAAGAGCTAAATCGGTTTTAATCCTTAAATTTTTATTGGCTCTAAAATTATTTTCTAAAGTAATAAGCTGTTTTCTTTTTGGTGTGATAAGTAAAACAGCCGGCACATAATTTCCGTTTTGAACAATAGTTCCGCCAATGGTATCGGGTTTTATCCATTTGTAAACTTGCCCAAAAGGAGAAAATCCTTCTTGAATATAATTCCCGTTTCCGTTTCCTACATCAGAAAACTGAACTCGATATAGATTCGAATCTTGGGCGGCCGAAAACTTGTAAATGGAGTAACCCAAAGAATCTTTTTTGACGTACGAAACCACATTTTCATCCTCTCCCACTCTTGTTTCTCTTTCGATAAATGCGCTCGAAACATCATTTCCAATAGCGGACATCAGTTGCTTTTCGGAATCTTCTAAATCCTGAAAAAGCGGTTGGTTTTTGTGATCTTGCTCGCTGTACACACGCAAAATGGTTTCCGAATTTTTTGTTTCAAAACCTTTTTCGGCACTCAGGACAGAACGCAAATAGTTTCGGTCAGAATATTGAAACTGGACTTCTATTCGTTTGTTTTTTGTGATTAAAAATTTTGGCGTAAAAATGATTTCGGCAGAGTTGTAATCGATTATATAGTCGTTTTCTGCACCTCTTTTTAGCAAAATCCCATCTACAAATACTTGTTCTGTTCCTGACAAAATAAGGACAAACAATTCGTTTTCTGCACCGGTCAATTTGTAAGGTCCTTGGTTTCCTTCCACTCCTTGAAAAAACTGGATTCGGTATTTTCCTCGAGATACTGCTGCGCTGGTTTTCAAGAAAATTGAGTTGCTGTCTTTTGTTTCAAAAGTATTGGAATAAAACAATCCCATCGATTTTTTTCGGTAGCGCATGTAGTGCGAGTCGAAGTTTTCGATAGAAAAATCACCCGCAATGACCTTCCAGTTTTTTTCGGATAATTGGATAAACACGTTATCAAAGTCTTGAATTTGCTGTGTATTTCCATCGGGCTGTATAGGAATGTTTTCGTCTGTAACGGAAGCCAAAACCGAAATATTTTCGCCAATTTTTCCGGAAAGTTGTAGATTAAAATTGGAATTTACACCCAAATCCTGAGCATTTCCCAATGAAATTCCTCTCGAAACACTCCCCGATTTGTTTAGGTTGTCGCCTCCAAACAAGTCTAGCTCGGAGTTGTTTCCATTGGCACTTCTAAAAGGATTAGAATAGGTGAAAAGAGGCTGAATGAGAGAGGTATCCTTGTTGGAGTATCGTTTCGAAAAATCAATCGAGAACAAAACATACTCTACTCTTATTGTGTCGGGGATTTTCCCCTTCCAAACGAGAGTAGAGGCTACATAATCTAACTCATACAAACTGTCGGGAACTAAAGTTTCGCCAGAGAATAAAGAAAACGACTCGGGAACAATGGATAGCGAGTCCAATTCTATAAAAGATGTATCTATCACAATAGTTTTGACAATTTTTTGGCCATTTGCCAAAAAAGAAGCAAACACAATGATTACTAAAAAGATATATTGTCTCATAAATTGCACTGTCAAACTTACGCTTTAACTCATAAATTGTTGTTTTTCCGTCCACTTAATTTAAATCGCAAACAATTATCCGAAACTGAATTTTGCCGAATATTTTGGAAATCTTACTCTTTATAAACAAACAACTTTCAATAACCCATGAAATAATATGACCGGGTCTTTCGTATCTTTTGGTAAGTTTGTATTCATACCTAAACCAAAAAACCAACCCCATGAGAATAATTGGATTTGTACTATTATTGCTTGTTGCTTCGACAAGTTTTTCGCAAAAAGTAGTTCCTTATGAATTAGAAAAAACATATTGGGACGAGGGAAAAACCACTTTGAGAAGTATAGGGTACATAAACAACAATCCATATTTGAGTTATTTTGGTTCCAAAGAGGGCGAATGGAAGTTTTACCATGAAAACGGAAAGATTCAAGAAATTTCATATTTCAATCAAGGAGTTTATGTAAACGAATCGATGCAGTTTTATCCTTCAGGCAAAAAAATGATTCAAAGTTTTTTCTACCTAGGTGAAAAAGATAGCGCCTACACATCCTATTTTGAAAATGGAAGAATTGCAGAAAACGGACAGTACAATAAAGGAACCAAAGTAGGTGTTTGGGAGTTTTGGTATGTTGATTCTTCACTCAGAAAAATATCCAAATACGATTCTTTAGGAACAGAGCATGTAGGTTCTTACTGGGATAAAAATAAAAATCAAACGATTACAAACGGACAAGGAAACAAACTTTCTTATTATGAAAACGGCAACATCAAAGAATCTTATAAGTATAAAGATAGCCTGCTACATGGCGAAATGAAATTACTTAAAGCCAGCGGAAAACCTCTAACGATGGGTAATTATGAAAACGGCAAAAAGCAAGGAGAATGGACAACATTTTTCTTGCTAGCAGACCAAATTAAAACTAAAAAAACATTTGAAGCTGATAGTCTTACGGGTGATTACACTAAATTTTTTGAGAACGGAAAGATCAATATTCAAGGTACGTTTTTGAATAATAAAAAAGAAGGAGACTGGAAATGGTTTGATGCAAATGGAGGAAAAGACATGGTGGGAAAATTTGTTGCGGACAAACAATCTGGGGATTGGACTTATTATTTCCCTTCTGGCATTACAAAGACAAAAGGAGAATTCTTGGAAGGAAAAAAAACTGGGAAATGGGAGTTTTTCTACAAGGATGGAAAAAAACAAAGAGAAGGAACATATAAAAATGATGTAAAAAACGGAGAATGGACTGTGTGGTTCGAAAATTCGAACATGCTTCATCGTGGAAATTTTACAAACGGCAAAGAAAATGGATTTTGGGAGTCGTGGTATGAAAATGGGAAGAAAAAAGACGCTGGATCCTACAAAAACGGATTGTTTGAGGGAGAATGGAAAGGCTGGTATCCTAATGAAATAATGAGATACGAAGGAAGCTGGACAAATAACTTTAAAACAGGAAGCTGGACGTATTGGCATTCAAATGGAATCAAAAAAGAAGAAGGAAACTATAAAGTGATTGAGGTGAAAAGAAAAAAACTTAAAATTGAAGAGACCATCGAGAAAAGTGTGAAGCACGGAAAATGGACCATGATGGGCGAGATTGATGGGTCTTTGGTGAGTTCAGAAAATTATAAAAACGGCAAGAAGCACGGGACTTGGACTTTTTATTTTCCTGGTGGTGAGTTGGTGTCTACCCAAATGAAGTATAAGAATGGATTGCTTCACGGAACGTTTAAATCCTACGACCGAAGTGGAAGGATTATGAATGAGGTGAATTACAAGAAAAACGTAAAGCACGGAAACATGAATATTTACGACCAGAATGGGAAAGTAACCAAAAAAATGGTGTATAAAAACGGAGTGAGAACGGACAATCAGGCTAAGACTTTTTCGCCTTATTAAACTATTATTAAACAAACTATTCAACCTTAATAACTGTGAGAATAACAGAAATCCTTACCCAAACTATTTCCTTATCCGACATTGAAAAAATCTCAGAAAATTACGAGCAAGTAGTATTTCTTAATTCCAACGATGCTAATTCGATTTCTTATTTGGCTTTAGGTTCAAAAGCAGAATTTAAATCCCACAAAAACAAGGTGTTTGGTGGGTTAAAAAACTTTGTAGACCAACACCAAGATTGGGTTTTTGGCTATTTGAGCTACGACCTAAAAAACGAAGTAGAACCTTCGTTATCTTCGTTTAACAAAGACAATCTTAACTATCCAGAGGTGCATTTTTTTGTACCCGAAATTATTGTAGAAATAACTGTTGATTTTGCTAAAATCCACTTTACAAAAAATGAGCAAAAGGACTTATTTGTGTCGTTTTTAGACGAAAAAAGTAAAAAAACGACTAAAAAAGCTGCAAAAGTAAACTTTAAACAAAGAATGTCGAAAGACAATTACGAGCAAAGGTTTGAGGCAATAAAAGAACACATTCAGCAGGGAGATATTTATGAAATGAATTTTTGCCATGAGTTTTATGCCGAAAATGTGGAGATAAATCCTTTTGAAACTTACACTAGACTAAATGAGTTGACAAATGCTCCTTTTTCTACTTTTTATAAAAACAAGGAACAATTTATTTTGTGTGGAAGTCCAGAGCGATACATCAAAAAAGAAGGAGATAAAATAATCACTCAACCGATAAAAGGGACAGCCAAAAGAGGAAAAACCGAGGAGGAAGACGAAAAGATAAAATTGGAGCTATCTCAAAATGAAAAGGAGAGAAGTGAAAATATAATGATTGTAGATTTGGTGCGAAATGACTTATCCAAAACTGCAAAAAAGGCTTCGGTAAAAGTAGAAGAATTGTGCAAAGTGTATAGTTTTGATACGGTTCATCAGATGATTTCTACGGTAACAAGTGAGATTGAAAAAACAACTCACCCAGTTGAGGTGTTGCGAACTACTTTCCCGATGGGAAGCATGACTGGCGCGCCCAAAGTAGAAGCAATGAAAATTATTGAAGATCTAGAAACCACCAAAAGAGGAATTTACTCTGGAGCAATTGGTTATTTTAAACCCAATCAAGATTTTGATTTTAATGTAGTTATTCGATCTTTACTTTACAATGAAGAAATCAACTATTTGAGTTTTATGGTAGGCGGAGCGATTACCAATAAAGCGAATGCCGAAGATGAATATAACGAGACTTTACTGAAAGCGGAGGCAATGATAACGAGTGTTGAATTAGACGTATGACTTTCTGATGTAGGATGTAAAACTATAAATCGAGAATATTACCGCAGCAAGAATAACTAACATTAAAAAATCTCACTTCAATAATTATAATAAAATGAACAAAAAAACTTTAAATAGCGAACTAGACAGACTAACGATTGAAGAATTTAAATCGGAAGAAAAATCACCTTTGATTGTGATTTTGGACAACATCAGGAGTTTAGCCAATATTGGTTCGGTTTTCAGAACTTCGGATGCCTTTCGTATTGAGAAAATATATTTGTGTGGGTACACGGCAACTCCACCCAACAAAGACATAGCAAAGACAGCACTTGGAGCCACCAAATCTATGGATTGGGAGCACCGAGAAGATATTCTGGAATTGATAGAAGAATTGAAAAGTGAGAATGTTGAAGTGTATTCCATCGAACAAACTTCAGACTCTATAATGCTAGATGAGTTTCAACCAGAGAAAGATATAAAAACGGCTGTGATTTTTGGAAACGAAGTGCAAGGAGTTCAACAGACTGTTATAGATGCCAGCACTGGAGTTATTGAAATCCCTCAAATAGGAACGAAACATTCACTTAACATTTCGGTTTCTAACGGAGTTGTGTTGTGGGATTTATTTGCTAAGTTGAAGAGGTAGTGCAGAGAATCCTCCACTCTGCTTGTGCCGAAACATCGGTAAGAGGAGAATTAAAGAGGTGTGTTTTTCATTGGTCATCCTATTCTGATAATTCGAGATCATGATCTCGCAGAGAATATTTCACGTTACTCTCATCAATATTTCAATGAATAAAGATTCTGAAATAAATTCAGAATGACAAAAAAAGGACTAAATCGGTTTTGCTTAATACGGGTTAAAGATTATTTTTTTATTTCTATCATTTTCACTTCTTTACCATCAGCAAACACGAAGCATTTCACTTTCCATATACCAGCTTTTAGCTTCATTTTGAAACGAGCAGTTCTGTCAGAATTGGGCAATTTGCACTCAAAATTTGATTTTCCAAACCATCCATGATTAACTTCTATTTCGTCTTCGTTTAAAAGTACTTTTCCGCCAAACCAAGAGCTTTGAACCTCCAGAGTATTGTTCAAATAATTTCCTTTCCAAATAGTTTTCATAAATTCCATTTAAATGATTGAACTAAATATAATGAATTACACCCTAATTATTGCTAAAGACTTAGGAAAATGATATTTTCGCTAATTACAATTTAAATCAAACCGAATTATGTCATATTTATTTACTTCAGAATCCGTTTCGGAAGGTCACCCAGATAAAGTTGCAGATCAAGTATCAGATGCAATTATAGATAACTTTTTGGCTTTTGATCCCGACTCAAAAGTTGCATGCGAAACACTTGTAACAACAGGTCAAGTTGTATTGGCAGGAGAAGTGAAAACAACTACATATTTAGATGTTCAAAAAATTGCAAGAGATGTAATCAACAAGATTGGATACACCAAAAGTGAATACATGTTTGACGGAAACTCTTGCGGAGTGTTTTCTGCCATTCACGAGCAATCGGAAGACATTAATCAAGGAGTAGATAAAGCAAACAAAGAAGAACAAGGAGCAGGAGATCAAGGAATGATGTTTGGTTATGCAACTGACGAAACGGAGAATTACATGCCTTTGGCACTAGAACTTTCCCACAGATTATTGATTGAATTGGCTTTATTAAGAAGAGAGAACAATGAAATTACGTATTTAAGACCAGATGCAAAATCACAGGTTACAATTGAATATTCTGATGACAATGTGCCACAAAGAATTGATGCAATTGTAGTTTCTACACAGCACGATGATTTTGATGAGAGTGACGAAGTAATGTTGGCAAAGATTCAAAAGGATATCAAAGAAATTTTGATTCCAAGAGTGATGGCAAAATTGCCGGCAAACATTCAGGCTTTGTTTACAGATGGAATTACTTACCACATTAACCCAACAGGAACATTCGTAATTGGAGGACCTCACGGAGATACAGGACTTACAGGAAGAAAAATTATTGTAGACACCTACGGAGGAAAAGGAGCACACGGAGGTGGAGCTTTTTCTGGAAAAGATCCTTCTAAAGTAGATAGATCTGGAGCTTATGCTACTCGTCATATTGCCAAAAACTTGGTTGCTGCAGGATTGTGTAAAGAAGTATTGGTACAAGTCTCTTATGCGATTGGTGTTGCAAAACCAACTAGTATTAACGTAGAAACTTACGGAACTTCAAACGTAAATATGACAGATGGAGAAATCTCTAAAAAAGTAGAATCTTTATTTGACATGAGACCTTATTTTATCGAACAAAGATTAAAACTAAGAACTCCAATTTACTCGGAAACTGCTGCATACGGGCACATGGGAAGAACACCAGAAGTAAAAACAGTAACGTTTACTTCGCCAAGTGGCGAAACAGTATCTCAAGAAGTAGAAACATTTACCTGGGAGAAATTGGATTACGTAGATAAAGTAAAAGCTGCTTTTGGATTGTAATCAACAAAAAAACTGAATTATACTAAATGACTGCTTTTTAAGCGGTCATTTTTTTTGGTAAAAACTCTTTCCACCTGTCATTCTAAACTGGATTTGAAATCTAGGGTTTTACAAAGCGTTTTAACTGTAATTCCTGACCTTTTAAGAAGGTGTGTCTTAAACGCGATAAAACATACCCCTTAATCCCCTCTCAGGAGGGGAGCACGATGGATAGCGAACACGATGATGAACGAACGCAATGAAAATAGAAACATCACAAAGGAAATATATTCATTAGATATATCACGAGAATCCTCCCCTCTTGAGAGGGGAATACAAGGGGTGTGTTATTTGACGAGAATAATATCCTGAGTCTGTTTCTACAAACCCCAAAAATTTCCGTAATTTTGTACCTCAAAACAAAGAAACAACATGGAAATTCCAGCACAATATAATTCACAAGAAGTAGAGGATAAATGGTACGCCAATTGGCTTAAAAACGAACATTTCAAATCTACTCCTGACGAAAGAGAAGCCTACACCATTGTAATTCCTCCGCCAAACGTAACGGGAGTTTTGCACATGGGACATATGTTGAACAATACGATTCAGGATGTATTGGTACGTAGAGCTCGTTTGTTGGGAAAAAACGCATGTTGGGTTCCCGGAACGGATCACGCTTCTATTGCAACCGAGGCAAAAGTTGTTGCTAAACTGAAAGAAGAAGGAATCAATAAAAGCGACTTAACTCGTGACGAATTTTTGGTTCATGCTTGGGACTGGACTCACAAACATGGAGGAATTATTTTGGATCAATTGAAAAAGCTAGGGGCCTCTTGCGATTGGGACAGAACTGCCTTTACCATGGACGATGATTTATCAGAATCTGTGACCAAAACATTTGTCGATTTATACGAAAAGGGATTGATTTACCGAGGTTACCGAATGGTAAACTGGGATCCTTCTGCCAAAACAACTTTGTCTGACGAAGAAGTGGTTCACATAGAAGAAGAAGGGAAATTTTATTACCTAAACTACAAGATTGAGGGAAGTGATGAGGTTTTAACAATTGCAACTACTCGTCCCGAAACTATTTTTGGAGATACCGCAATTTGTATTAATCCAAATGATCCGAGGTTCTCTCACCTAAAAGGAAAAAAAGCAATTGTACCAATTGTAGGAAGAGCAATTCCTATTATTGAGGACGAATATGTAGATATAGAATTTGGAACTGGATGTTTGAAAATAACACCAGCTCATGATCCTAACGATAAGGTTATAGGCGACACTCACAAACTAGAGGTAATTGACATTTTTAATGACGATGCTTCGCTCAATTCTTTTGGTCTTCACTATGAGGGGAAAGATAGATTTGTGGTGCGTGAAGAGATTGAAAAGGAGCTGAAAGAGATAGGTGCTTTGGTAAAAGTAGAAAAGCACACGCATAAAGTAGGAACGAGCGAAAGAACGAAAGCTGTAATTGAGCCAAAAGTATCGGTTCAATGGTTTTTGAGTATGGAAAAGCTTGCCAAACCAGCCTTGGATCACGTAATGAATGACGACATTCAGTTTCACCCAGCTAAGTTCAAGAACTCTTACCGTAACTGGATGGAGAACGTGAGAGACTGGAATATTTCTCGTCAATTGTGGTGGGGACACCAAATTCCAGCTTTCTTTTATGGAGATGGAATGGAAGATTTTGTGGTTGCCGAAACCATTCAAAAAGCATTGCCATTGGCACAAGAAAAAACAGGGAATTCATCCCTGACTATTGCCGATTTAAAACAAGATGATGATGCGCTAGACACTTGGTTTAGCTCTTGGTTGTGGCCAATCAGTGTATTTGATGGAATAAACAATCCTGACAACGAAGAAATAAATTATTACTACCCAACCAATGATTTGGTAACGGCTCCTGAAATTATGTTTTTCTGGGTGGCACGTATGATTATTGCAGGATACGAATACAAAGGAGAATTGCCTTTCAAGAATGTGTATTACACAGGAATTGTAAGAGACAAGCAAGGAAGAAAGATGAGTAAATCCCTTGGAAACTCACCTGATCCAATTGAGCTAATTCACAAATACGGAGCAGATGGTGTGAGAGTAGGAATGCTACTGAGTTCGCCTGCAGGAAACGATTTGCCATTTGATGAATCTTTGTGTGAAACAGGAAGAAACTTCACAACTAAAATTTGGAATGCATTTAAGCTTACCCAAATGTGGGAAGTAGCTAACATTGAACAACCTTTGTCAAGTGAAACCGCTTTGTTATGGTTTGAAAATAAGCTGAATAAAACGCTAGAAGACATTAATTCCTCTTACGATAAATTCCGTATTTCGGAAGCCTTGATGAGCACTTACAAATTGGTGTATGATGATTTTTGTGGATGGTTACTAGAGATGGTAAAACCAGCTTATCAACAACCTATCGACCAAGTTACTTTCGACAAATTAATCGAATTATTTGAAAAAGTATTGGTAGTTATGCATCCATTCACTCCTTTCGTTTCGGAAGAAATTTGGCATTTATTGACCAAAAAAGACGAAAATGAGACAATAAACCACGAAAATTGGCCAAAAATCACTAAAACTGACGAAAAACTACTTTCTGAATTTGAGGTAGCTGCTGAGGTAATTTCTGGAATGAGAACGATTAGAAAAGACAATAACTTAGCACAGAAAAATGCCATTGAGTTGTTGGTGAAAAAAGGAGAAAATTATTCTTCTACTTTTGATTCTGTCATCCAGAAAATGGGGAACATTTCAAGTTTCGATTTTGTAACCGACAAACAAGAAAACTCCTTTTCTTTTATTGTAAAAGGAAACGAATATTTCATTCCTTTTGGAGACACAATTGATGTAGAAGCAGAAAAAGCAAAACTTGAAGAAGAGCTTAACTACACAAAAGGTTTCTTGAATACCGTAATGAAAAAGCTAAGTAACGAACGTTTTGTAGCAGGAGCACCAGAGCAAGTTGTGGCAAACGAAAAGGCCAAACAACAAGACGCAGAGCAGAAGATTGCTATCTTGGAAGAGAAATTGAAGGGGTTGGTTTAGATTTCAAAGAATCTCTCCTCTTGAGAGGAGAATTAAAGAGGTGTGTTTTTTCACATGTCATTCCAAACTTGTTTTGGAGTCTAGTGTTTTTCAGAGAATTTTTAATTGTCAATATTAAGTTGGGCTTCGATACAATTTTTCTTCGAAAAACCACTCAGCCCGCAAATTTGCCTTAAACTGAACCCTGAGTTCGACCGAGAAGGATAGAATCGGAAGGGCGGAGTGTGACCTCAAGCACTAAACCAAAGGATAAAAAGCATCCTCAATGTGATTTAACTTATAAGGAGAAAGCGTAATCGCAACGATATCAAAACGGATATCAAGGTCAATGTCGTTTTCTTGAATGTAGAAATTGGCTCCTAATGTAATTTGTTTTTGTTTGCTGCGAGTAACAGACAATTCGGGCTCTTGAAAGAATGTTGTAGTTCTTGTTTTTACCTCTACAAACGCAATCGTTTTGTCTTTTTGAGCTATGATGTCAATCTCCGATTTTTTATACCTGAAATTACGCGCTAAGATTCCATAACCGTTTTTTATTAAAAACAGAGCTGCCATTTCTTCCCCTTCGTTTCCAGTTTCGTTATGTTGAGCCATTTTGCTGAGATTATAGAAGTTAGATACAAGATTTTAGACTATTTATTCCTCCAAGGAGGAAGGTGTTTTAAAGTTATACAAAAAAAAGCAAAGTGAATTTCACTTTGCCTTTTGTCTAATATCTAAGTTCTATAATCTAATATCTCTTAAGAATTCATCAACTCCTCAATCTCCTCAGCTTCTAAAGGAATATTCTTCATCAAATTAAGCGGTGCGTCTGATTTTTGAATGATATAATCATCTTCCAATCTAATTCCTAAACTCTCTTCTGGAATGTAAATTCCTGGTTCAATGGTAAACGCATTCCCGGCCTGAATTGGCTCGTGCCATAATCCTACATCATGCGTATCTAGCCCAATAAAGTGAGAAGTCCCGTGCATAAAATACTTTTTATATGCTGGCCAATCTGGGTTTTGGTTTTTAATGTCTGTTTGGTCAATTAGCTTAAGTTTAAGTAATTGCTCCTCCATTAATTTCCCAACTTCTGCATGGTACTCGTGTAAATTTACGCCTGGAGAAAGTAGTTTTTCACATTCTTTTTTCACGTGAAGTACAGAATTGTAAACGGCTTTTTGTCTCTCGGTAAATTTTCCATTTACAGGCACACACCTTGTCATGTCGCTGGCATAATTTGCGTATTCTGCACCAAAATCCATCAAGATAACTTCGCCATCTTTGCACTCTACATTGTTTTCAATGTAATGTAACACACACGCATTATATCCCGAACCAATAATTGGCGTATAGGCAAAACCTTTGGAACGATTATTCAAAAATTCGTGCATCAATTCAGCCTCAATGTTGTATTCCATCATACCTGGCTTGATAAAAGGAAGAATCCTTCTAAATCCTTTTTCGGTAATGTTGCAAGCTTCTTGCATCAAGTCAATTTCTATTTGATGTTTTACAGAACGCACTCTGTGCATAATTGGAGCCGACTGCAAATAAGTCATTGCAGGATATTCGTTCATCATCCAAGAAATGAATCGGTCTTCACGCGTTTCCATTTCTGTGTTGGCACGAGTGTGCATGTTTTTGTTGATGTAGATGTTTTCTGCTTCCGACACTAACATTTTAAGCACTTTATGAAAATCTGGCAACCAATACACAGTTTTTATTCCCGAAGTCTCAAAAGCAGTTTCTTTAGTTAGTTTTTCTCCTTCCCAAATCTTTATAGTTTCAGAGGTTTCTTTCAAAAACAAGATTTCTCTGTGCTTTTCAAGATGTGCATCTGGGAATAAAACCAAGATACTTTCTTCTTGATCCACTCCCGAAAGCGCCAAAATATCTCTATGTTGAACAAACGGAACCGTGCTATCTGCCGAAGTAGAAAAAATATCGTTACTATTAAAAATAGCGATCGAATTTGATTTCATTTGTTTAGTAAATTCACTCCTTTGGTGAATGTATAAATCTTTATTAATTCTGTGGTATTTCATAGTATTTACTTAGGCGTTTGCATTTGTTTTACTTGTTTCAGCACCATTTTTTTTGGTAAAAATGGCATCATCATATTCAGTGCTTTTTGGGCAAAAGTCAGTCCCGAAATTACGTCTAATTTTCCAGAAATCATTCCGTTATAACCGTCTTCGGCTACTTTACGGGCGCTGGCCGTTTTATCAAACATTACTGTTTTATCCATTCCCGATACTTTTCCAAAATTAGTTTCGGTAGCTCCTGGCATTAAGTTGGTTACGGTAACTCCTGTTCCTTTCAATTCTTCGGAAATCGCATTAGAAAAAGAACTTACATAAGCTTTTGTGGCAAAATAAACTGCTTGAAGTGGTCCAGGCAACAAACTTGCCGTAGATGAAACATTCAATATTTTTCCTGAGTTCTTTTTGGTAAAATCTTGTAAAAAATAATGAGTCAATTCGGTCAATACTTCTACGTTCAACTGAATCATAGAAATATCTTCTTTGATGTCTCTTTCGTAGAAATTTCCAATTCCTCCAAACCCAGCATTATTGATTAAATAATCTACTTCCAATCCAGTATTTTTAACCGTTTCGTACAATTCTTTGGCAGCATTGGGTTGATTCAAATCTTTCACAATTACTTCGGCTTTTATTCCGTGTTTTTGTTCCAATTCTGTTTTCAAAGCATTCAATTTTCCTTCGCTACGAGCCACCAAAATTAAATCTCCTTTTTTTTCTGCGTGGATAATGGCAAATTCTTTTCCAATTCCTCCACTCGCTCCTGTAATTAATGCTGTTTTAGCCATTTTTTAATTTAAAATATGATTGAGAATAAAGGTAATGATTTTGGGTGTTTATTGCTAATTTGCTTTTCCAATCTTGAACAGAAACCATATAAAACCATGTCATTCTCGCGAAGGCGGGAATTTTAAAACGAGAATCGCACCCTAAGTATTTCTTTTGAGATAGCTTATTTCATTTTTCCTTAAGAAGAGGTTTACAAAGAATAACCATGATGAAAAACAATGAGTAAGATTCCCTTCTTCAAGGGAATTGCAATGAAAAAGGGAATTGGAATGAATATCAACCTGAAAATTGTAAATTAGAATCCTAAAACCAACCAAATGAAATCAATTTTCACTCTTTTACTGTCTGTAATGACTCTTTTTTCTTTTTCTCAAATAAGGATTAATAGCGAATCACAAGAAAACATAAATCGTCTTATTTCTGAATCTAAAGGAAATACCGACAGCGAATTGAAGGCAAAGAATCCTTTATTGCCTATTTACAAAGTAAACAGAGAATTATGCTTGTCAACTTTAGCAAAAGTAAATCGGAATTTCACTATGGCTGATTTGAATGACAAAGCTTTCATAGGAAGCCAAGTAGCCGATATTATTACTTTAAAAATTCCATTGAAAAACTTATCAGAGATTAAAAATTTCAATAATATCATTCAACTAAATGTTGCCGAAAGAATCCAGCCTCACAATCATAAAATGACAGCCGATGTAAGAGCAGACAGCGTTTGGGCAGGACATGGATTGGCTCAGAGTTACACGGGAAAAAATGTATTAATTGGAATTACAGATTGGGGATTTGATTATGACCACCCAATGTTTATGGATACAAGTTTGACGACTTCAAGAATAAGAGCGGCTTGGGATCATTTTAAACATCAAGGAAATGTGCCAGCAGGATTTGGTTACGGAGTAGAATATGTAACTCCCACAGAACTGGACGATGCAAATAGCGATACAGCAGGAGATTATTACGATTATGCTACTCACGGAAATCACGTAGCAGGAATTGCGGCAGGAAGTGGAGGAGGAACAATTCACAGAGGAGTTGCTTTTGAGTCGCAATATTTGTTCAATTCTATTCAATTAGATGCTGGATCAGCAATTGACGCATTTGTTTGGATGAAAAACATTGCAGACAACGACTGGAAAAGATTGGTTGTAAATATGAGTTGGGGACTTTATTACATGGGAACTATGGACGGAACCTCTCTAGTAAGTCAGGCGATTGATTCATTGAGCTTTCAGGGAGTAACTTTTGTAACTTCTGGAGGAAACAATGGAGACGCAGATTTTCACATCAAAAAATCATTTTCTAGCGACAGCATCAGAACAAGAATTGGTTTTTATCCATACTCTGCTCATCAATCCATGTGGGGACAATGTATTTCCATGTGGGGAGAACCAGGAAATCCTTTTAATTCGAGGGTAGAGGTGTATAACTCTTCCAATCAAATCGTTGCGAGTTCAAGGTATTACAACACAAACAGCGATAATGGATATCACGATACTTATTTAATTATTGGATCTGATACTGTTTTTTATAATTATTCAATTGATTCTGCTCATCCAAATAACAATCGTCCTCACCAGAGAATGAGAGTAAAAAATACAAACACAAGTTTGCGTGTAGTTCTTCATTCTTACGCAGCCACGGGAACTGTTCATTATTGGAATGTGGTGGAATTGAGTAACGGGGTAGGAAACTGGGGATTGGATTTTTACTCTTATGGAAACGATGGAGTATCAGGCGATAATTTATACGGATTGGGCGAACCAGCTTGCACCGAAAGCGCTATTACTGTGGCAGCTCACCAGGCTCAAAATGTTGCGATTACGGGTCAGGTTTTTCCAGGAAACATAGCTAATTTTTCTAGTCGAGGTCCTACTTATGACGAAAGAATGAAACCCGATGTATCTGCACCAGGAATGAACGTTATTTCTTCAATTAACTCATACACAACGCGTAGCTACACAGCGGCAACGAGTACAATCTTTAACGGAAGAACCTATGATTTTGCTGCTTTTTCGGGAACATCTATGTCTTCGCCAGCCACAGCTGGAGTTGTAGCTCTGATGCTTGAGGCTAGCCCAACACTAGAACCAAGGCAAGTTAAAGAAATACTGATTGCTACTGCGAGGGAAGATTCAAGAACTGGAGTAATTCCTGCTGGCGGAAGCCCAGTTTGGGGACACGGAAAAGTGACCGCAACTGCCGCAATTGTGATGGCGGAAAACACAACTTCGGTAAAAGAATGGATTGATGAGGATTGGAACATTTCTATCTTCCCAAATCCTACCCAAGGATTTTTCACTCTAGATTTAGGAAAACAAACCACACCAAATAGAATATTCATCACCGACCTAAACGGGCGATTAATCAAAGAAGTTACTCCTCAAAACATAGTTCAATACGAGATAAATTTTGAGGGAAGTTCGGGTCTTTATTTCTTAAATGTAATTGGTGAGAAGGAGAGAAAAACGGTTAAAATTATAAAGGAATAATCACTCCGCATATCTGGGATCTACTACCATGTCCATTTTTTCCATTCGGTGAACTTCCAGAGTTAAGAACTCAAATTCTTCGGTTATTTTTCCGTAGAGTTTATATACTCCTTTTCCCCTAAACAAGTATTTTTCTGTTGTATTAGGAAAATGAACGGTGTCTATAAACTCACCCTCTTTGTCTAGAAAAGTTCCAAATTGCATGCGTTTTTTGTTCACGGTGCTGGTACTTTTTACCGTTACCAAATATCCGTAAACCTCTATTTTTCGGTTTACATAGTATTTCATTTCCGCAGCTAGTATTCCATCAGTTATTTCATTTTTCATCAAGTCAAAAGGATTGCCAAGAGTAAATCCAAATAACTCCAATTGATCAAAAGCAACCTCTTCTGGAACAAAATCCAACGATGGAATTTCAAACTTTTTTCCATCATTTAATTCAAATAGTTTAGGTTGGTGTTTCACCACTAATTCGGGAGCGTAGGTTAGTTTTAACTTCCAAAGCAAACTCCGTTTGTTAGTGTCAAATTCATTGAAACAACCAGCTCGCACCAATAGCTCAGCCTGAGCAACACTGACAGAAGTCCGACTCATAAAATCGTCTAAATCATCAAATTTTTTCTGCTCTCTAGGTATTAAAATTTCTTGAATTGTACTCTCGGATAGCTCGTGAATACTGCCAAATCCTAAGTATACATTTTTTCCTCTCAGCACACTTTCTGCTCTGCTGTAGTTGATGTGTGGGGGATGAACAATACCGCCAAGCATTTTAAGTTCATGGAGGTAAGTTTCGGTTCTGTAAAATCCACCGCCATTATTTATTACCGCTACCATGTATTCGAGTGGGAAATACGTTTTGAGGAATAAACTTTGGTAACTTTCTACGGCATAACTTGCCGAGTGACCTTTGGCAAATGCATAGCCCGCAAAACTCTCGGTCTGTCGCCAAATCTCAAAAATCACCTCATCTTTGTAACCTTTCTCGCGGCAGTTATCAATAAATTTTTGTTTCACTTGGTCAAATTCTCCGCGTGAACGAAACTTTCCGCTCATTCCTCTTCTTAGCACATCGGCTTCTCCAAGCGATAATCCTGCAAAGAGGTGAGCTACTTTTATCACATCTTCTTGGTATACCATTACTCCATAAGTTTCGGGCATTATTTTCAACATTACGGGGTGTGCTTTTTGTTTGATTCGCTCCGGAAAACGATGGCGTAAAATATATTCTCTCATCATTCCGCTTTGCGAAACTCCAGGGCGAATAATCGAACTGGCCGCCACTAAACCCAAGTAAGTGTTGGTTCGTAATTTCTTGAGTAACATCCGCATGGCAGGCGATTCTACATAAAAACAACCCAAGCACTTTGCTTCCTCTATTAGTGAATTAATCTTAGGGTCTTTTTTAAAAGCTTTCACATCATGAATATCGAAATCGGCTCGTTCGGGTTGATTTTCTTTAATGATTTGTACCGCATCTTTTATTTTTGCCAATCCTCGTTGTCCCAAAATATCAAACTTATACAAACCCACATCTTCGGCAATCACCATATCAAATTGTACCGTAGGAAATCCTTTGGGAGGAAGATTTGTAGCCGAAAAATGATGAAGAGGTGAGTTAGAAATTAAGATTCCTCCAGCATGAATTCCCAAATGATTAGGAAATCCCTGAATTAAGTTCCCATATCTTAACACCAAAAGAGCCAATTCATCCAGTCTGTTTTCTAAGAATTTTCCGCTACTCAGCTTGTCAATTTCTTCTTTTGGTAATCCAAAAACTTTACCCAATTCGCGCACCGTTCCTTTGTACTGAAAGCAATTGTAAGTAGCCAAAAGCGATACGTGATTGAATCGCTCAAAAATATAGCGAGTTACATCTTGTCTGTCTTTCCAAGAAAAATCAATATCAAAATCAGGTGGATTTTTTCGGTAAAGATTCAAAAACCGTTCAAAGTACAAATCCAATTCTATGGGATCAACATCGGTGATTCGCAGTAAATAAGCCACAATGCTATTGGCTCCACTTCCACGCCCAATATGAAAATAATCCATCCGCTTGGCATAGCTGATAATGTCCCAGTTTATCAAAAAATAAGAAACATAACCTTGTTGGATAATTAAATCCAATTCTTTTTCTATTCGTTCTCTTATCTCGGTAGTCACTTCATTTCCATAGCGATACGGCAATCCATCTTCCGTTAATTTACGGAGCAGGGCAATGTCTTCTTCTTTGCTTTTTGTATAAATACTTTGGTTCTGTGGTATTCGATTTTCGCTAAAATCAAAGTGAACGGAAGAATTGTCTAGAACAAACCGAGTGTTTTTTATGAGCAGAGGAAACCCTTCAAATCGGTTGATTAACTCCTCTTCGGTTGTCATTTTTTCTTCGGGATGTGCTTCTTCCGATTTTGGGAGTTTGCTAAGCAGTGTATTGTTATCAATAGCGCGAAGCAGTCTGTGCGCATTAAAATCTCGCTTTGTACGAAATGTAACGGTTTGTAAAATAATCAGTTTTTTTTGGTGCATTAATAGTCTTGACATCCGTAGTTGCGGAATTTCATGTGCTGCAATTCCAATAAATTCGTCTGGTTTTAAGGAGCTAATTTCTATCTCGCCCGAAACTCGAAAAGGATAAATCACAAACACATTTTCAAAAGCTGGAGCACGAGCAGGAATTTTCTTTTTCTGATGAAGAAAATAGGAGAGATAATCGTTCAGTTCTTTGAATCCTGCATTGTTTTTGGCAATCCCCACAAAACAAGGTTCGTTTCCGTTTCTAAAATCAATTCCAACGATTGGTTTTATTCCGTAATCGGACGAAAGTCTAATGAAGTTCAGACAACCCGAAGTATTGTTAATATCAGCCAACACTAGAGAGTTTAGCCCATATTTTTGTCCCATCTCCAGAAGTTCTTTTTCTGAAAAAGTTCCGTAGCGAAGACTGTAATATGTGTGGCAGTTGAGGTACATTTTTTTGGTTTATAAAGTTGGGCTTCGATTTCCACAATAAAATCCATTGTCATTTCAAGCTTGACTTGGAATCTAGTGTTTGGTAAAAGTAAAGTCTAAATTCTGGTTCATTCTGATAGCTAATGGAGTAATTTGGCATCTCACAAAGCGTGTTTCATTCCCCGTTCTGTTCTCGATACATTTTTAATTCGTTTTCACTCATTAAAACCACTCGAACTGACACTCGAATTTTTGTTTGTTCATAAGCAGTATTTCAACATGAGCTTTTTTCATCTCTCTGTTTTCTCTATTCTTTGTTCTTTCCTCTTTAAAACGAAAATCCCAAATCATAAAAATCCCTAACTCCTCCTGTGTGCTAGCAATTCTGGTGGTTCGCCACTGAAAGGATTATGGAAGCGGCCAATGGTTTTTGCATTCATTGCTACCGCTCTCATAATACTTCGTTCACCATATTTGGTGCGAATGTTATCCATGGCATTATACAGGTTGATTTGCTTTTCCGAATCGTCAAACAAATTGATTTGGTAGCTCCCAGAAACCAAACCGCTGTAACGGATTCCAATTAACCTCACGAGTAACCTTCGGCCATAAAGTTGCTTGAAAATCTCTTGTACTTTAGGTATCAAAATATGGTCGGCAGAGGTGTAAGGAATTTTCACTTGTTTGGTGTAGGTATTAAAATCGGAGTAACGTATTTTTACCGTAACCACCGAAGCCACTTTTCCGCCTCTGCGTAACTGAAAGGCTAAGTTTTCGGCCATTGCCGACAGAATTCCCGTTAGTCTTTCCACATCGATAGTATCTTTTTGAAATGTACGTTCGGTAGAAATAGATTTACGCTCAGTAAACGGAATGATAGGTGAATTGTCAATTCCATTGGCTTTTTTCCAGATGCTTTCGCCATTTTTCCCAAAAACGGATCGCATCATGTCAATTTGCATTTCTTGGATAGTGATGATTTTTTTTACTCCAAGATTCCGCAACGATTGATAAGTTTTATTTCCTACCATCGGGATTTTTTTTACCGAAAGGGGAGCCAAAAAAGGCTTCTCGTTTCCTTCCTCAATTTTTATTTGATTGTTTGGCTTAGCTTCGCCAGTTGCTACTTTGCTTACTGTTTTATTAGCGGATAATCCAAAAGAAATTGGAAGTCCAGTTTCTTTCATTATTAATTGGCGCAGTTCGCTAGCATGTTGATAGCACCCATAAAATTTATCCATTCCTGATAAATCTGCAAAGAACTCATCGATACTCGTTTTTTCGAGCACAGGAACTCGTTCTTGTACAATCTCTGTTACTAGTTTTGAGTACTTGGTGTAGGTAGATGTATTTCCTCTTATAATTGCAGCTTCGGGACACAATGCCTTCGCCATTCGCATGGGCATTCCTGAGTGTACACCAAATTTACGAGCTTCATAGCTACACGAAGCCACAACTCCTCTGTCACTTATTCCTCCCAAAAGCACAGGAACATTATTTAGCCGACTATCAAGCAATCTTTCTACCGACACAAAAAAAGTGTCTAAATCCATATGTAATATTGAGCGTTTGTTCATTTTTTATTTTCCCATCCCCAACCCTTCCATCTTGTCCCGAGTAATTCGGGAAAGTGAAGGGAGTAAAGATTCTATTCACTTCTTGTACGTCCTAAATGGTATAGTCGCAACTCGTTTTTATTCTCACCGTTCTGTTCTCTTTTCTCTCTTTTCAAAGCATATTTCACATTGTATTTTAACGCGAGCTCTTTTCTCTCTACTCTCTATTCTTTTTTCTCTTAACCCGAGAATCATTCCCCTGCCAAACATCTTTTCAAAATAACTAATAATTATATCAAAAACTTTAATTACATTTGATACAAATTATATCATTATGTCAACATTAAGTGAAAATTTAAAACACCTACGAGGGAAGAAGGGGAAGAGCCAGCAAGCAATTGCAGATATATTATCAATTACGCGAGGAGCTTATCAAAAATACGAGGAAGCAAGGTCTGAACCTCCGCACAATACACTGATTAAAATTTCAAATTACTATACCATTACCATTGATATTCTGTTACAAATAGATTTGCGAAAAACAGACCCTGATGATTTGATGAAGTTGAACAACCGAATGTTGTTTCCGGTAATGACTTCGAAAAAAGACAAGCAGCCTATTGAGTTAATTCCAAAATCGGCACAAGCGGGTTATGCTCTGGGATATGGAGATCCAGATTTTATTCAATCATTAAAAACAATTTCGTTACCCTTTTTGGGGGCTGGAAAATACCGAGCCTTTCCTATTTCGGGCGATAGCATGACTCCCAATGTAAAAGATGGTTCGTACGTAATTGGGGAATACGTGGAGCATTTAACGCGAGTAAAAAATGGAAAAACCTACGTAGTTCTTACCAAAGACGATGGAATTGTGTACAAGCGAGTTCACCAAGGAATAAAATCTATGGAGTTACACTCCGATAATAAATATTATGACCCTTACACGGTTTCTCTTCACGAAATTATAGAAATGTGGGAGTTCCGAGCAGCCATAAACGTAGAAGACTTGGAACCCGATGAAGTGACCAATGAGCAATTGTTAGAAACAATTATGGCATTGAAAAATCAACAAATAAAACCAAACGACTAAGAAATAACTCTTACTTCTTGTGCGATTTCTCTCGCTTTTTTAATTGCATCTTCTAGGTTGGAATCTACCACAGTGATATGCCCCATTTTTCTGAATGGTTTTGTTTCTGTTTTTCCATACAAATGAGGAAACACTCCTTCTTGAGCCATGGCTTTGTCCATTCCTTCATAAAATGGAGTGCCAGTATGGCTTTTGTCTCCCAGCAAGTTTATCATAACTCCTGGGGTCGTAATCGCAGTACTTCCCAGAGGAAAATTCATTACAGCTCGGAAGTGTTGTTCGAACTGCGAAGTGAAATTGCATTCGATTGTATGGTGACCACTGTTGTGGGTTCTTGGGGCCATTTCGTTTACCAAAACAGTACCATCTTCCAGTACAAAAAATTCAACAGCCAAGATTCCAACCATCCCTAGTTTTTGAATAATGGTATGAGCAATTTCTTGCGCAATTTTCTCAGTTTCTTGGCTAATTTTTGCGGGCGAAAATAAAAACTCTACCAAGTTTGCTTCAGAATTAAATTCCTGTTCACAAGTTGGGTACGATCTAATTTCACCACTTTCGTTTCGGGCTACAATCACCGAAATTTCTTTCACAAAGTTTACTTTTTTCTCAAGTAAAGAGGGAACATCAAAAGCCACTTCCAGATCAGAAGGAGAGGATAACATTTGCACCCCTTTCCCATCGTAACCTCCTTTTCTCATTTTTTGAACAATCGGGAAAGTAGCTTTTGCTTCTACTTCTTCAATGGAATCGCATAATACAAATTCTGAAGTAGGAATTCCATTGTCCACATAAAACTGTTTTTGAATTCCTTTGTCTTTAATCAGTTCAATCACACGAGGCTGAGGAAATACTTTCACACCTTCTCGCTCCAATTGGAAAAGAGCTTCGGTATTTACATTTTCTATCTCAATGGTCAAAACATCCAATCCAGATCCAAATTCGAATACAGCATCGTACTCATTGAAACTACCTTGGGTAAAAGAATCGCACAAGTGTGCTGCAGGACAAGCAGCATTGGGATCCAAAATAGAGATGGGTGTGCCATAACTAATTGCAGATTGAATAAACATTCTCCCTAGCTGACCTCCGCCCAAAATACCGAGTTTTGTTGTGTTGAAATTCATGGTATAAAAGTACGGAAAAAATAAAAACCCAAAACTAAAAAATGAATCGTGTTTCGGGACTGATTTTACCCTTGCCGAATCTTTCGTTTTTTTCTATCTTTGTGGCAATCCCATAGGGAGAATAACTCAATTACAACAACGAATGGAAACAGCTGATACAACGACTAAAACTGAGGTAACCTTTGAGGATTTTAGGCAAGAAGTAATTGCAGATTACCGCCTTGCAAGAATCAGTAGAGAACTTTCTTTACTAGGAAGAAGAGAGGTGTTGACAGGTAAAGCGAAGTTTGGAATTTTTGGAGACGGAAAAGAATTGCCACAAATAGCATTGGCAAAACAGTTTGAAAACGGAGATTTTCGTTCGGGATATTACAGAGATCAAACGCTTATGATGGCGATTGGACAAATGACTCCGACCAACTTTTTTGCAGGATTGTATGCAGACACAAATCAAGAAAACGAACCGTTTTCGGCAGGAAGACAAATGGGGGGACATTTCTCTACTCAATCACTCAACTCAGACGGAAGTTGGAAAAGATTGACAGAACAAAAGAACTCTTCGGCTGATATTTCGCCTACAGCGGGTCAAATGCCTCGCTTGTTAGGATTGGCTTTGGCTTCCAAAAAATTTCGTGAAAACGACAACTTGAATGAGTTTACAGAATTTTCTATCAAAGGAAATGAGGTGGCTTTTGGTACAATTGGAGATGCGAGTACAAGTGAAGGATTGTTTTTTGAAACAATGAACGCAGCGGGTGTACTGCAAGTGCCAATGGTAATGAGTGTGTGGGATGATGGACACGGAATTTCTGTTCCTAAAAGATACCAAACAACCAAAGAAAATATTTCGGAATTGTTGGCTGGATTTGAAGAAGCAAAAGACAAAGCCGGATTTAAAATAATGAAAGTAAAAGGCTGGGATTACCCTGGACTTTGCAGAACTTACCAAGAGGCTGTAGCGCATGCTAGAGAAAATCACACTCCAGTATTGGTGCATGTAGAAGAAGTAACTCAGCCGCAAGGTCACTCTACTTCGGGATCGCACGAAAGATACAAATCCAAAGAACGCCTAGAATGGGAAGTGGAGTACGATGGAGTAAATCAATTTAGAACTTGGATTCTTGATTACAAAAAGGAATACAAAAAGGAAATTGCTACTCAAGATGAGTTGGATGAAATTGATAAAGAAGCAAAAAAGATAGCAAGAGATGCCAAAAAAGAAGCTTGGTCTAATTTCTTGACTCCTTACCAAGAAGAGCAAAAAACAGTTGTGGCTCTTATCCAGAGCATTGCTGCCAACAGCAAAAGCAAAGTGTTTGTAGAAAAAATTGCAAACGAACTGGCTGCTATCACTGAGCCGGGAAGAAAAGAAATAGTATCGGCAGCGAAGAAAACGATACGATTGACTCGCACAGAATCATGCGAACACAAGCAACAATTGAAAAATTGGGTAGCGAAAAGCGACATTGAAAATGCTGACAGGTACAATTCATATTTATTGCCAACTAATGAAAAAAGTGCCTTGAACATTGAGCCGGTTGCACCTACATTTGAAGGAGAAAACTTGGTAGACGGTAGATTGATATTGAGAGAAAATTTTGATGTTCAGTTTAGCAACAACCCACTTATTTTCACATTTGGAGAAGACACAGGAAAAATTGGTGGTGTGAACCAAAGTATGGAAGGGATGCAAGAAAAATTTGGCGAAAGCCGAGTTTCTGACACCGGAATACGAGAAGCAACAATAATTGGGCAGGGAATAGGAATGGCAATGAGAGGATTGCGGCCGATTGCCGAAATCCAATACTTAGATTATTTATTGTACGGAATTCAAATTTTGAGTGATGATTTAGCAACACTACATTACCGTACAAAAGGAACGCAAAAAGCACCATTAATAGTAAGAACAAGAGGACACAGACTAGAAGGGGTATGGCACTCAGGTTCGCCAATGGGAATGATTATAAACTCATTGAGAGGAATGCACGTGTGTGTACCAAGAAACATGATGATAGCTGCAGGATTCTACAATACTTTGTTAGAAAGTGATGATCCAGCCTTGGTAATAGAATGCCTAAACGGATACAGAAGCAAAGAAAATATGCCAACCAATTTGGGTGAATATAAAATTCCGTTGGGTATTCCTGAAATCACAAGAGAAGGAAGCGACATTACGTTGGTTTCTTACGGTTCCACATTTAATATTTGCACAGAAGTTGCCAAACAATTGGCCGAAGTAGATATTTCGGTAGAATTGATTGATGTACAAACCTTATTGCCTTTTGATGTAAATCATGCCATCGTAGAATCTATCAAGAAAACAAATCGTGTGATTTTTGTAGATGAAGACGTTCCGGGAGGAGCAACAGCCTACATGCTAGATAAAGTAATGGTGGAACAGGAAGCATACAAGTATTTGGATTCAAAACCAGTTACTTTGGCATCCAAAGCTCACAGGCCAGCTTACGGAAGTGATGGAGATTATTTCTCTAAGCCAAACATGGAAACGATTTTTGAGGCAGTGTATGAAATGATGCATGAAGCAAATCCGGCTAAATATATTGAGATGTAGGATGTGAACACCATTAAAAAACCCATAAAGAGAAATTTACTTAGAAGATTTTTTGGCAAAGAATATTACATTCTTTTAAGAAAAAAAGATTGGATTTTTGGTCGTAAAAAATGGGCAAAAAAGACACCTGAATTCGTCAATTTACACTCTGTTTTTCATCATAAATCTATGATTTTGCGTCCCCTGAAAGATGTAGAAATGTATCTTCAAGAGAATAAACGAAAAAATCTAGAACTAGCAATTTCCCATCTGAATGAAATTGCAATCAGTCCTGGAGAAACTTTTTCTATCTGGAAAAATGTGGGAAGGCCAACAAAATCGAAAGGTTATTTGGAAGGATTGGTACTGAAAAGCGGAAAAATAGCGAAAGATACAGGAGGAGGACTTTGCCAATTGGGCAACTTGTTGTTCTGGATATTTGCTCACTCACCTCTTACTATTACCGAAAGATATCGCCACGGTTTTGATGTGTTTCCAGATGTAAACCGAAAAGTTCCGTTTGGAGCTGGAGCAACTCTTTCTTATAATCACATCGATTTGCAGTGTGTAAATGAGACGAAACACACTTTTTGTCTCAAATTGTGGCTGGACAAAACACATCTTCATGGAGAGTTATTCTGTTCCAATAATCTCTCAGAGTCTTACCGTATAGAAGAAAGGAATCACCAGATAAAACAACAGGCATGGGGCGGATATTCTCGACACAATCAGATTTACAAAATAAAAATTGAAACCGATAAAGAAACGGAATCCCTTCTGGTCGAAAATCATGCGATTATGATGTACAATCCTTTTTTAGAAAACAAATAACATTCTGTTTTTTAAAAATATATTCAATATAAGTATACTTGTACCTTAACTATCTAACTAACTAAAAATGATTGATGATATTATAAACACGGTAAAAGATCAAATCGGAGGAGATTTGATGGAAAAATTTGGATTGGATGCTGGTCAAAAAGACAAAGCACTAGACATTACGAAAGAAACTATTTCTGACACTGTTTCCAAAGAAGCAATGGGAGGTGGACTTTCTGGAATTATGAATCTATTTTCATCCAATGACAACGACAACGATGGAAACTCTATGCTAGATAGCATAAAAGGAGCGTTGTCTTCTCAGTTCTCTGATAAATTGGGTGTAGATACTGAAAAATCAGGAGGAATTACTTCTATGATTATGGATAAGGTGGTAGGAATGTTTGGCGACAAACTAGGAAGCAGCTTCGAAATAGGAGATTTATTAGGAATGATTGGTGGAGGAAAATCTGGCGGAATTGGCGGAATGCTAGGAAAACTTGGTGGACTTTTTGGAAAATAAACCCTACAAAACGAGTTAAAAAATGTCTCTTGAAAAATTCAAGAGGCATTTTTTTTGTGATTTATTTTCTTGTAAGAGTGGTTGTATTTGCCTGAGCTGTTGGATAAATGACTACATCCTCAATATTTACGTGAGGAGGTCGAGAGGTAATAAAATCAATCGTTTCGGCAATGTCCTGAGCTTGCAAGGCATCGAATCCTTGATATACTCCAGCTGCTTTTTCTTTATCGCCCTTGAATCTTACTTCCGAGAATTCGGTTTCTACTGCACCGGGATGAATTGCCGATACTCTAATGTTGTATCCAGCCAAATCTATTCGCATTGATTTGCTCAGAGCATCTACTGCGTGCTTCGAAGCGCAATACACATTTCCGTTTGGGTAGACTTCCTTGGCTGCAACCGAGCCAATATTTACAATAAACCCAGAATTCTGTTCAATCATTCCTGGCAAAATAGCTTTGGTTACGTACAACAATCCTTTTACATTTCCATCCATCATCGCATCCCAATCGTCCATATTTCCATCTTGGATGGTACTCAATCCGTGTGCATTTCCTGCATTGTTTAGCAAAACATCTATGTTCTTAAATTCCGAAGGAATAAATTCAATAGCTTTGAAAACATCTTCTCTATTCCGTACATCAAAAGTTAGGGTATGAACTTCGGTATTGAGTTCTTTTTTCAATTCAGCCAATCGTTCTCTTCTTCTTCCACAAAGTATTAGTTTGTGTCCTTTTGCAGCAAATAGCTTGGCAGTTGCCATTCCTATTCCTGAGGTTGCTCCTGTTATTAGGGTTGTTTTCATATATTTATTTTTCATAAGTCGGACTTCAATACATCCCGATTAATCGGGACACTCAGCTTGTCCCGACTATTCGGGTAAGGGTGGCTTATCCAGTAATAATTTTTGTTCAACACTAGATTCCAAATCAAGTTTGGAATGACAAGGTAAAAAATTAGTTCTTAAAAATTTACCTCAACAACCCACTAAAACTAATTTTCTCACCAATAATCCCTCTCAAATCGGTGATAGAAACTCGGTCTTGTTTCATGGTATCACGATCTCTAATGGTTACAGTATTGTCCTCTAAAGTCTGGTGATCTATCATGATGCAATATGGAGTTCCCAGCGCATCTTGTCTTCGGTATCGCTTTCCTGGAGAGTCTTTTTCATCGTATTGGCAATTGAAATCATATTTCAATTCATTCATTACCTCCATCGCTTTCTCTGGTAAACCATCTTTCTTGGTCAATGGCATAATAACTGCTTTTGTTGGAGCCAATGCTGGCGGCAAAGCCAATACTGTTCTCGAACTTCCGTCTTCCAAAGTTTCTTCTTTCAAAGAGTTAGAAAGAATAGCCAGGAACATTCTGTCTAGTCCGATAGAAGTTTCGATTACATAAGGAACGTAACTTTTATTCTCTTGAGGATCAAAATATTGCAGTTTTTTACCTGAATATTCCTCGTGAGCTTTTAAATCAAAATCTGTTCTAGAATGAACTCCTTCCAGTTCCTTGAATCCCATAGGAAAATTGAATTCAATATCAGTTGCTGCATCTGCGTAATGAGCCATTTTTAAATGATCGTGAAAACGGTAGTTTTCTTCACCCAATCCAAGTGCTTTGTGCCATTTTATTCTGGTTTCTTTCCAGTATTCAAACCATTGTTTTTGAGTTCCTGGCTTCACAAAAAATTGCATTTCCATTTGTTCAAATTCTCTCATTCGGAAAATAAACTGACGAGCAATAATTTCGTTACGGAAAGCTTTTCCAATTTGAGCAATCCCAAAAGGAATTTTCATCCTTCCAGTTTTCTGTACGTTAAGGAAGTTTACAAAAATACCCTGAGCCGTTTCTGGTCGTAAATATATGGTGCTTGAACCATCAGCCAATGAACCAATTTCTGTGCTAAACATCAAGTTAAACTGACGAACATCTGTCCAGTTTTTAGAACCGGAAACAGGGCATGCAATACCCAATTCTTCAATTAGTTCTTTTACTGCTGGCAAATCATCTTTGCCCAAAGAGTCTTTGAATTTTTGTTCAATGTCTTCAATTTTGGCAATATTTCGAAGTACGTTTGGATTTGTTTTTCTGAATTCTTCTTCGTTAAAATCATCTCCAAATCGCTTCAATCCTTTGGCAACATCTTTGTCTATTTTCTGTCTTATTTTTTCAACATGCTCTTCTATTAATACATCGGCACGGTAACGTTTTTTAGAATCTTTGTTGTCAATCAAAGGATCGTTAAAGGCATCTACGTGCCCAGAAGCTTTCCAAGTCGTTGGATGCATAAAAATAGAAGCGTCTATTCCCACAATGTTTTCGTGCATTTGCACCATTGATTTCCACCAATATTCCTTAATGTTGTTTTTTAATTCCGATCCATTTTGTCCGTAATCATAAGTAGCACTTAGTCCATCATAAATTTCGGAAGAAGGGAAAATATAGCCGTATTCTTTGGCGTGTGAAATTACTTTTTTTAGTAAATCGTCAGACATCTAGTTTGGTTTTAATTTTGAATAGTAAAATTAGTGGTTTTTATGGAGGATACCATGTTTTAATGTAGCAATTTGAAAACGGATTAATCTGAAAAGTTTACTCAGTATAAAAACAGAGTCAATTTATTTTATCTTTGACTAAACAAAAATCAATTTTTTGGCGAAAGAGAAAATCATATTAGGAATTGACCCTGGAACAACAGTAATGGGATATGGGATAATTAAAGTAGATGGGAATAAAATGACGCTACTTTCTTTTGGCGAAATTGTATTGACCAAATACGAAACACACGCATTGAAGCTTAAAAAGATTTTTGAACGAACCTTGGGCATTATAGATGAATACCATCCCGATGAATTAGCGATTGAGGCTCCATTTTTTGGTAAAAACGTACAATCGATGCTCAAATTAGGGAGAGCTCAGGGAGTTGCAATGGCGGCAGCGTTGTACCGAGAGGTTCCAATCACGGAATATTTGCCAAAAAAAATAAAACAAGCTGTAACCGGAAACGGAAATGCAAGCAAGGAACAAGTGGCTGCCATGTTGCAAACATTACTTAAAATTAAAACCTTGCCCAAAAGATTGGATGCTACCGATGGATTAGCCGCAGCTGTTTGCCACCATTTTCAGGGTGGCGGCCAAGAAAAGGGAGAGAATTACACGGGTTGGAAGGCTTTCGCAGCAAAAAACCCGAAGCGAATTAAATAAAAATTAGGCATAAAAAAACCCGCTGTTCATTTGAGCAGCAGGTTTTTTATTATTGAAGTAATTACTATTCGATATCTCCTGTCAAACCTTCTGTTACATTAATGATATGATCTCCCACTTTTTCAAGAGAATGGAAAATATTGCTATAGAAAGTAGCCGTAACCGTATCGTATTTCCCAGAACCAATGTCTTCTAGGTGCTGTTTTCTAATTTGGTTTCTAAGCTTATTGATTTCTTTTTCTTTTTCAATTGCTTTTTGAATAGTCACATTCGAATAATTTTCCGAAAGATTTTCCATCATAATGTCAAAGGCTTCGTCTACCAAATTAGCTAAGTTTACTAATTTTTGTCTGTGCTCAGGCGAGAACCAAATCTTCTTCTCATGCTTCGATTCAATCGTTTTTGAAACTTGGTAATAAATATCTCCAATTCTTTCCAAATCTCCAATCATGCTTAGCATTCCCCTGATACGAATAGAAGTATCGGTACTCATTTCTCCTTGCGAAACTTTTGCTAAGTAATCAGCAACTTCTAGTTCAATTCTATCCGTTATTTCTTCGTATTTTTTTACTTTTTTAATCAGTTTTCCAATTTTTTTAGTCTCTTTTTCAACTAATAAACTAGATACAAATCCGTTCATTCGTTGTGTAATTGAACCAAATTTTTCTATTTCTTTTTTCGCTTCAGAAATAGACAAATCAGGAGTAGACATCATCCCAGCACTAATAAACTCTAAGTGAAACTCTTCGTCTTCCTCTCCTTTAGATTTTACAGTTCTTTCAGCCAATCTAACTAATTGAGGAACAAAACCAATCAATAGAATAACATTCAACAAGTTAAACGTAGTGTGGAAAATAGCGATTCCTGTGTTATAAGAATCCTTTTTGATAATACTTCCATCCGCACCATATTCTGGAATTGGATTTCCTGCTCCCATTACATCCATTATCCAAACGATACCATCTATTAAGAACGGCATCAAAAGAATTGCCCAAATTACTCCAATGATGTTGAACATAGAGTGAATTCTTGCCGAACGTTTTGCGTGTACATTTCCAATCAATGAAGCTAACTCAGCAGTAATTGTTGTCCCGATGTTTTCTCCAAGAACCATAGCAGCAGCAACTTCAAATGGAATAACTCCTGCCGCAACAAGAGTCATAGTAAGTGCCATGGCCGCAGATGAAGATTGAATAACAACCGTTACAATTGTTCCTAATCCTACAAACATTAATATACTAGCAAAACTTCCTGTGTTATAATCAGCAAAGAACTGAACAAGAGGCGAACTAGCATCCAATCCAGGAACAGCACCTTTCAATTCTCCTAATCCCATGAACAACAATGCAAATCCAATAATCGCACCTGCCCATGCTTTCATTTTTGATTTTCCGAAAAACAAAAATGGAGCTCCAATAGCGATAATAACTAATGCATAACTAGACATACTTACTTTAAACCCAAATAAGTTGATTAGCCAAGCTGTAATTGTTGTTCCGATGTTTGCTCCCATCATTACTCCTGCAGATTGCATCAGAGTTAGCAACCCTGCATTTACAAAACTAACAGTCATTACAGTTGTTACAGAGGAAGATTGAACAATAGAAGTAATTCCAAAACCTGTAAGTACTCCTTTAAATCTATTGGAAGTAATAGAGGCTAACATTTTTCTTAATCTAGAACCGGCAGCCTGTTGCAAACCTTCGCTCATTACTTTCATTCCGTAAATGAACATCCCCAAAGCACCAATTAAAACTAGGATTCTAAAAATTCCCCAAGCTCTCTCTGTTTTAAATTTCTGTTTGTCAGAAAACACTTGAACATCTCCTTTTTCTATACCTACTTTATACACATGTTTTTCTCCACCTTTCAATCCTTTCAATTTGTAGTGAGTTGCATCCAAAGGAATGTCGTGAATGGATGTCCAATCAGAATTGGCATAACCACCTTTGTGACGTTTCGCTCCAATATCTGTGTTCCATTTTATAACAACAGAATAACCCGCTTCTCTCAACTTTGGCATTGCTTCGTAGTCAATCAACCAGCTAATGTCTGCCGACCCTTCCTTTTCTTTTGCGAAAATATTGTGAAGAATATCAGACGAAGGAACGTATTCCTCAAGTATTTGAGGCTCTACTAATCCGTTGGAAATTAACGAATCAGAACTTAGTCCAGCGAATGAAATAACAGTCGCAAAAAGGATAGAAATAAACAGTTTCAAATTTTTCATAATGAATAGATATCAATTTTGTTCAAAAGTAGCTTTTATGTGTTAATTGGAAAGATTCTCAATATTAAGTTAATGTTAAATGTAGATTAAGAAAGTGTCAATTCTCAATCTTAAGTAAATTCAGTGTTAATTTTATGTAGTTTTGACCTCAATTATTAACTATTAATTAATATGAAGTTTAACAAAGTAACCTTTTTTTTAAGTATTTACATAGTATTTTTCAATACTATTCAAGTTCAAACGCAAATTACTACCAACACCTTTGGCAAAGGAATAGATTTTATGGCCAAGGATTCTTCGTTTACAATGAACGTAGGTATGAGGTTTCAGGCTTTGTATACAAACAATTGGGATGTAGCCGGTGACGATATGGGTAAATTGGAAAATCACAGTTCTAATTTTTTATTGCGAAGATCAAGATTGAAATTTAAAGGATATGCTTTCAATCCAAAATTTCAGTATAAAATAGAAATGGCTCTTACAAATAGAGATATGAGTGGAGGAGATTCTCCTGAATACAGCAATGCTTCTCGACTAATGTTGGATGCGGTTGTGAAATGGAATTTTTCTAAAAACCTATGGCTTTGGGCAGGTCAAACTAAACTTCCTGGAAACAGAGAAAGGGTTATTTCTTCGGCAAATATGCAAATGGTGGATCGAAGTAGATTGAACAGTAGGTTTAATATAGACCGTGACATGGGAATTCAATTGAGACATAAATGGAAATTGGGTAAACAATTCTATACAGAACAAATTTTTTCTTTTTCTCAGGGAGAAGGAAGAAACATTACGAGCGGAAACATCGGTGGATATGACTATACATTTAGATTGGAGTTGCAACCTTTTGGAAAATTCAAATCAAAAGGTGATTACAGCGGTGCAGATTTGAAAAAAGAATCAAAGCCAAAATTGGGAATTGGATTAACTTATGACATCAATGACAGAGCAGGAAGAAATCGAGGACAATTGGGTAATTTCTTAGCAGTAGAGGCTAGCCAACTCAAAACATTGAATACTTTCTTTGGAGATTTTATGTTCAAGTACAAAGGTTTTTCCCTGATGGGAGAATACGCTCACAGAGAAGTGGGAGGAGGTGATAACAGAGTATTTGATTTGTTGAACAACCAAGTGGGAACTTATTACACGGGTCAGGCCGTAAATTTACAGGCTGGATTTATTCTTAAAAACAATTGGGAACCATCGGTAAGGTATACTCACGTAGATCCTGTTTCATCGGCTAAAGAAAATGAATACACAGTAGGAGTTTCGAAATATGTGGTGGGACATAAGTTAAAAGTTCAAACAGACTTGAGTTACCGAGAGGTAGAAGCGAAAGATGATAAATTCTTTTACAGATTACAATTTGAGTTACATTTCTAAAACAAAAAGATGATTTAAGAGCTGCAAGACAGCATGGAACAACCTACTTTTTGTTTTGCCCATTCAGGCCGTTTTGCATACCATTTTTTAAATTCTGGTTGCTCATCATAAGGATTCTGAAGCAAAGTATATAGTTCATCAACTAAACTATAATCTCCAATTTCGGCTTTCTCAATCGCTAATTGAGCCATGTAGTTTCTCAAAACATATTTGGGGTTAGTTAATTTCATTTTATCTAACCTCGATTTTTTTTCAATATTTTCTGTCAACACCAGCTTTTTATATTCCTTAAACCAGTCTTTCCATTTCGGAAAATAAGAAATCAATTCGGACTCTTCCATGTAGCTGAATTGTTTGAGTATTAGCTTAAAATCTTGCCATTTAAACGATTCAAAAGAAGAAATTTCTCTGAAGAAAATTGTCATGTCCATTTCAGAAACTCTTAAGTTTTCTTCTAAGGTATATATAAGTCCATCCGAGACTTTATCAAAAGAATAAAGTCCAATTTTATTACACATCATACTATGGCTTTGGTGAGCATATTTCACTTTGAATCCTGTTAAAATATTTTCCAAAGGTTCAGCTTCGTCAATCAATGGATACAGGGCATTTGCCAATTGAGTAAGATTCCAAAGTGCTACATTGGGCTGGTTTCCAAATCTATATCTTCTGTGTTGTGCATCTGTTGTGTTTGGTGTCCACCCAGGATTGTAATCCTCTAACCAACCATAAGGTCCAAAATCAATTGTAAGTCCAAGAATAGATAAATTATCGGTATTCATAACCCCGTGCACAAAACCAACTCGCTGCCAATGAATGACAAGTGAAAGAGTTCGATTCACAACTTCTTCAAAAAACGACAAATAAGTAGTTTTACTGGGCGAACCCAATTCTTTAAAGTGATGTTTTATCGTATAATCAACCAGGTTGGTAAGGTTTTTTTTGTCTTGGCGAGATGCAAATATTTCAAAATTACCAAATCGAATAAAGCTAGGAGCCGTTCGGCAAACAATGGCTCCCGGTTCTGCCCTCACATTTCCATTGTATAGTATGTCGCGGGGAACCATATCTCCCGTTTTTATGAGAGATAATGCCCGAGTTGAAGGCACTCTTAAATTGTGCATTGCTTCGCTGCACAAATATTCTCTTATAGACGATCGTAGAACAGCCAAACCATCTGCTCGCCTTGAATAAGGAGTAGGCCCGGCACCTTTTAGCTGAAACTTTAACAGTGAGTTGTTTACCTCTAATTCTGCAATATTAATTGCTCTTCCATCACCTAATTGCCCTGCCCATTGCCCAAATTGGTGACCGCCATAACACATAGCGTAAGGTCGAAAACCTAAAAAAGACTTGTTTCCACTCATAACCTCAGTAAACTCTTTTTTATTTTCAATTCCTACATTCCATTCCTTGAGCAAACTCGCAGAATAATGAATTAATTCTGGGCGAGCCGGAGAAATAGGTTTGACAAAAGAAAAACACGAACTTTCCACTTGCCTCGAGACATTGGTTGTCAGAGGATCGGCAGGTAATTCAGAAGAAAAACTAGGGGCAATCGGAAGTGAAAATATATCTTTCATTATACCGGAGATTTTTCTAGCTGCATCGAGGCTGAATTGATGCAATATCTCAATCCGCTTGGCTCTGGCCCATCGGGAAATACATGTCCCAAATGTGCATCGCAAGTGTTGCAAATAACCTCTACACGAATCATCCCAAATGAAGTATCTTTTATGTATCCAATGGCATTTTCGCTAATTGGTTGAGTAAAACTTGGCCATCCAGTTCCCGATTCAAATTTAATAGTTGAATCAAAAAGAGGAGTGTTGCAACAAATACAATTGTATTTTCCAGGATCATGAGCAGCACAAAATTCGCCCGAACCAGCTCTTTCAGTTCCTTTATTTCTTGCAATTCGGAATTGCTCAGGAGTGAGAATTTTCTCCCATTCTTTTTCGGTTTTCACAACCTTTTTTTCCGGTTCAGGAGAACCATGGTTCGCAAATTTTATGACAGAATTCCAATTTAACATGCTGTATTATTTTAAAATGAAGATAAAGAATTTATAATCCATCTGCAGAATAATTATTGAAAGTCGTAATTACCAAAAAACTTGATTATTCTTTTATTTCCTGACAAAGTTCTATCAAAACTCCGTTCGTAGATTTAGGATGTAAAAAGGCAACTAATTTGTTGTCGGCACCTTTTTTCGGCTCTTTTGTAATGATCTGAAACCCTTCTTTTTCTAATCGTTCTAATTCTGTGTGAATATCAGTTACATCAAAAGCGATATGGTGAATTCCTTCCCCTTTTTTATCTATAAATTTGGCTATGGCACTGCTCTCATTCGTGGCTTGTAGCAGTTCAATTTTTGATTCGCCAGTTTCAAAAAATGAGGTAATTACATGCTCAGATTCTACTGCTTCTTGCTTGTAGGGCTGTTTATTGAAAAGTGAAGAGAAAAGCGCATTGGACTTTTCAATATCTTTTACCGCGATTCCGATGTGTTCAATTTTATTCATATCCATTCTATATTAAGGGTTAACACTATCAATTTGATTAAATATTTTGTAATTTTATAATTCAATCTTGTTTTACAAAACTACAACTAAATTATGCTAAACAAAAGAGTAGAAGAAGCACTAAATTCGCAATTAATCGTAGAGGCATACTCCTCTCATTATTACCTTGCTGTTGCCTCATGGGCGGAAGTAAATGGGCTAAGCGGAACGTCAGAATTTTTTTATGAGCAATCGGACGAAGAGCGAATGCATATGCTTCGACTCGTAAAATTTATCAATGAAAGAGGTGGAAAAGCAGTTATTCCACAAATTGATATGCCATCGAATGATTTTAAATCGATTCGTTACGTGTTTGAAGAATTTTTAAAACACGAGTTAACGGTTTCGGCAAAAGTAAATGAAGTAGTTGGTATTTGTCACGAAGAAAAAGATTTCCCAACAATGAACTTTATGCAGTGGTATGTTTCTGAACAAATAGAAGAAGAAGCAGTGGTAAGAACCATTATTGACCAACTGAACTTAATAGGAGACGATAAAAGTGGTTTGTATCACTTTGATAGAGATTTAAAAAATATTAAAAATCCGCAAATTACAATCAATAACACTACGGTGTAATTTCTTGTTTTAAATTGCAGAATGCAGTGGTTTTAAATCGCTGCATTTTTTTGTAAATAAATGAACTAATATGAAGTTAATAGTAAGATTTATTTGTAATTTAAAAGAAGTAAATCATTTCGTTTCTAATAAAGAAACACTAAAAACCGAAAACCTATGATTTTTTTAGAATCCACATTGTCCCCAGGAATTATTGTACTACTAGTAATGGCGGTGCTATTTTTAGTATTATCAATTGTTATTGTTCCCGAGAAATCGGCAAAAGTAATTCAGCGGCTAGGTAAGTTTACTCGCATTGCCGAGTCTGGATTAAGTTTTAAAATCCCAATCATTGATTCTGTTGCAGGCACCGTAAATTTACGCGTACTTCAATTGGATGTTCACGTAGAAACCAAAACAATGGACAACGTGTTTGTGGTGATGCAGGCTTCTGTTCAGTACAAAGTAATTCCTAGTAAAACTAAAGAGTCATTTTATAGTTTGGATGATTCTTCTCGTCAAATATCCTCTTTTATTTTTGATGTAATAAGAGCTGAGGTTCCAAAATTGGAATTGGACGAGGTGTTTTCTCGTAAAGATGACATTGCCAATGCGGTGAACGAAAGTTTGTCTCATTCAATGGATGATTATGGATTTGAGATTATTAAAACACTTATTACAGATATCGACCCAGACAAAAATGTGAAGGAATCGATGAACAGAATTAATGCTGCGAAAAGAGACAAAGAAGCGGCATTACAAGAAGCCGAGGCAACTAAGATTACGATTGTGAAAGAAGCCGAAGCGGATGCCGAAAGTAAAAGGCTACAAGGAGAAGGTGTTGCTGCTCAAAGAATTGCAATTGTAAAAGGATTCAAAGAATCGATAGAAGATTTTAAAGATTCTTTGGACGAAATAAACTCTACCGAGGTAATGCAGTTTGTGTTGCTTACACAATATTTCGATACACTGAACAGCATTGGTACTAAAGAAGGGAATAACACGATTCTTGTGCCTCATTCGCCAGGAGGAATGAAAGATTTTCAGCAGCAAATAATAGAAGGTACCTTTGTAGGGCAAAAAATGTCGGAAACTTCTCCAACCAAGCCAAAGAAAAACTAATTATTACTAGAGTTGGAAACTTTTCCAACCTTGAATCGAATCCATGAACTCGATTGTTTATTTCGTATTAAAGCCAATTATGTTAGAATCGCAATTTGTTTCTAATCTCATACAATCTATGTCCTTTTGGCAAGTGTTGTGCGGAGCTTTGGCTGTTGCTTTTATTTATCTGTATTTTTTGGGAAGAAGCCAAAAAAGAAGAATTCGAGCTTTTATGGAGCGAAGAACTGCAACAATTATTTCTCAAAAAGAACAAATAGAGGAGCAAAAAGCCTTATTAGAATATGAGCATGAGAAATCGGATGAATTGCTGAGGGATATTTTTCCAGATAAAATTGTGAAAGTTTTAAAAAACAAAGGAAAAATAGAACCTGAATATTACGCAGAGGCCTCTGTACTGTTTGCTGATTTTGTTGCTTTTTCTAAAGTCACACCATTTCTAACTGCCAACGAACTGGTGGACACGTTGAACGTATATTTCAAGAAATTTGACTCGGTAATTACTGAAAACAAAATGATTTTGATAAAAACAATTGGTGACAGTTATTTTGCAGTGGGTGGCGTTCCTAAAAAGAATAAAAAAAACCCAATATATACTGTGCTTTCTGGATTGCAAATGCAACATGAAGTCAGCAAAATTAACCAAAACACGGAGTTCAATTGGCAAATAAGGGTAGGAATAACTACAGGCGAAATTGCTGCAGGAGTGCTGGATACCAAAAGACCAATGTTTGACGTTTGGGGTAGCTCTGTAAATGTAGCGAGTAGGCTGCAAGAGGCAGGACTACCGGGAAAAGTTAATATTTCGGAGACTACTTACCGATTAATATATCCTTTTTTTGATTGCGAAGAAAGAGGTGAAATAAAAACAAAAAATGTGGGAAACATATCCATGTATTTTGTAAAAAGAATAAAACCAGAGTTATCCGCAGATGCTGACGGTTGCATACCTAATAATTTGTTTTGGAAATATGTGAATAACCTGAGAAACTCCAAGCCAGATTACATTTCCTTGTTTAAGGATATAAAACAAAAATTAAGAGAAGAATTGCCTGCCGGAATTTATTACCACAACGAAAAACATGTACTTAATGTAATGACTGCGGCAGAGTTTTTGGGGTTTGGAGAAGAGATATTTAATGAAGATATTTTGATTTTGAAAACGGCCGCATTGCTTCACGACATTGGTTTTTTGACACAATATAACAACAATGAGGAAATAGGAGCAAAGTACGCTCAGGCGATTTTACCAAAGTATAATTTTAGTCCAGAACAAATAGAATTAATAGCAAGTCTTATTATTGCTACCGAACCAAACCGAGAGCCAAAAACTCTTTTGGAGGAAATCATGAAAGATTCGGATTTGGATTATTTGGGCAGGAGTGATTTCAGAGAAATAAGCCATAAACTGATGAATGAGTACATTGAAAATCATGTGGTAAAAACTCCTCTAGAGTTCCATGAGGCCCAAGTAAAATTTCTTAAAACTCATAAGTTTTATACCGATACAGCAAAATCTTCGCGAGTAGACAAAAAGAAAAAAAATATAGAGTTGGCCGTTGAATTATTTAATTCTCAAGCTTAGCACCGCGGTGTCGTCTGGATATGGTTTAGTCCCTTTGTATTCTTCTAAAGCATTAAAGAGAGTTTGATTCATTTTGTTCATTGAGAGATCAGAGTTATTTAATACGACTTCTGCCAGTCTCTCAGATTGAAATTGAATGTTTCCTTCATTTTCAACTTCTACCATTCCATCGGTATAACAAATAATTATTGTTTCTTTTTCAAGCCTGACTTCACCAACATTTAAGTGCGGTAATTCTTCAAAAGCACCAAGAACGGTAGTCCCAGTTTTTAGAAATTCAGCCTCTTTCTTACTTACTAGTATAGGATAATTATGGCCTGCGTTTACATACCTCAATACTCGTTCTTTGCTCTTGTAATACCCAATGAAAAAAGTAATAAACTTTTCTCCTTTTGCAGCTAGTAAAATGCTGTTGTTTAGTTCAATCACAAGCTGTTTTAGTGTAAGATTAAGGTGGTTATATTTAACATTGGCCCTCAATGTTGCTTGAAAGTTTGACATCAAAAGTGCTGCAGGCATTCCTTTACCTGAAACATCTGCAATACAAAATACATATTCATTATCATTTATGGGTATAAAGTCATAATAGTCTCCACTTACAATATCTTTTGCCATGTATGTAGCAGCAATATCCATATACTGATTGGAGGGTAATTTATCTGGAAGTAGCACATTTTGCATGTATACTGCCATTTTCATGTCATTTTCCTTCAATCTTTTTTCCATTAATTCTTCCGAAAGCATTTTGGTTTCGATAGCCACCGAAACAACATTAGCAATGGTTTGAACAAATCCAATATGCTTTTGAATGAATTGAACTAGACCTAACTGAATGTCTCCAATGAAAAGGTAGGAAAGTGGCTTCTCTTGATGAAATACAGGTAAAACCAAATCGAATTGCGTAAACTTTTTCAAAGAGGTTTCTGAAACCAAAGTTGGCTCAGTAATTGTTAACATTTCGGTCCTGTCAAACTCTGAACAAGCGTCACTTACTCCAAAATGGAGTATACAATCCCAATTATTACAATTATTAATATATGCAAGCTTTGAGATCCCAATGTGGTACCTCATAACTTTTTCAAATTGCAATAAAAGTTCTTCAACTTGATAATTACGATTAACAGAATTAGTGATTTCCAAAAGAGCGTTAAGCTTCTTTTTTTCTATAGCTAATTCATCGTCAAGAGTAGTAATCATGTCCATATTTTCTTAATAGGACAGGAAGGTAGGTTGAATATTCTTTAAAAGCAATATTCGTTTTCTTCTATTATTTGAAGTGCAATTTTTTGGTAACAAGATTTAATATTGATTGGTTCGTGCTTGGTAAATCGCTTTAATCCCATCAACATCATTTTTAGCTCGTCACCCTCAGCAAATGAATTCAAAGCATCTGTAGCGGCCTTGTTTATTCTATGGGAAGCCTCGTAAAAGAAGGCTTTCACCATTTCTATTTGTACCGCACAAGCTTCTTCTCCTTTTATAGCTACTAATTTTTCAACTCTTAGCATAATAGACTCTGCTAAATACGTATCGATAATCATATCGGCATTGTTCATTAAGATCTCCTGTTCTTTAGCCATAGTTGCCATTAGTTTTTGAACTGCCGACCCTGCCACCATTAAGATTGCTTTTTTGAATCCAGCCAAGGATTTTTTCTGAGCAGCGAATAATCCTTCCTCTCCTTCGTCAAAACTTGGCACAGACATCAATTCATCAGCTACTTTCATTGCTGGCCCCATCAAATCTATCTCCCCTTTCATTCCTTTTTTCAGAATCATGTTTACCAAGAGAAGTCTGTTAATTTCGTTTGTTCCCTCAAAAATCTTGTTGATTCTCGCATCACGGTATGCTCTTTCTACCAAAGTTTCGGCAGAATAACCCATTCCTCCATGTATTTGAACACCTTCATCTACCACAAAATCTAGACAATCAGAACCTACTACTTTTAACAAAGCGCACTCAGGAGCAAATTGCTCAATACCTTTCAGGGTTGCTTTTTCTTTGGTCATACCTCCATCTACCAAAGCTTTTATGGCATCATCTATGTTCTGTGCAGCTCGATAGTTTGCCGATTCACTCGCAAAAATTGAAACCGCCATTTTTCCTAACTTGTTTCTTATAGCTCCGTACTTTGCAATAGGCCTTCCAAATTGTTCTCTTTCATTGGCGTAGTTCGCTGATTCCGTTACAATTTCTTTGGCTGCTCCAGTAGTTCCAATAGAAAGTTTAATTCGTCCAATATTTAGGATGTTTAATGCAATTTTGAATCCGTTTTCTCTTTCAGAAAGCATGTTTTCAACTGGAACTTTTACTTTATTATAAAATACCTGACGTGTGGAAGAACCTTTTATTCCCATCTTTTTTTCTTCAGGATTCAATGTAATTCCTGCGCTATCAGCCTCTATTAAGAAAGCAGTTAGCTTTTCATCGTCATCAATTTTAGCAAAAACGGTATGTAAATGAGAGAATCCAGCATTGGTAATCCACATCTTTTGCCCAGTAATTTCGTAATACTTTCCATCTTCGGTAAGCACAGCTTTGGTCTTCCCAGAGTTTGCATCACTTCCTGCGCTAGGTTCTGTCAAGCAATAAGAAGCTTTCCACTCTCCAGAAGCTAATTTTGGGATGTACTTTGCTTTTTGCTCTGCATTTCCGTAATACAAAAGTGGTAAAGTTCCAATTCCTGTATGCGCTCCGTAAGCTACTGAGAAAGAATAACTTCCTCCAAGAGCTTCGGTAGCAAGCATACTAGTTTTAAAATCCATTCCCATTCCACCTAGTTCTTCAGGTATAGAAATACTCAAAAGCCCTAATTCACCAGCTTTTTCCATAAGTGCTGGCATAAAACCTTCTTCCATTGCGTCCATTCTATCCAAATGAGGCATGATTTCAGTTTTGATAAAATCTTTACACATGTCGGCAAGCATTTTTTGCTCTTCCGTCCATTCTTCTGGGATAAATATTTCGTTTGCTTTCGTGTCTCTGATGATAAATTCACCTCCTTTTATTGCTTCCATTTTTATTAGATTTTTAAATGTTGAATTATAGATGTTAGACCTATAAATCTTTTAATTTGTTGTTAACTGTTTTCGTTTTCATGTCACCTTTCTGTTTTCTTCTTGTTGATCGAACTCAGGATTCGGATTTGTACAGATTTGCGGACTGATAAATCGCGACTTTTCGGGATTTTCTCAAATCTCAACTTTGTTATAGTAACTCATATATCCCCGCAGCACCCTGTCCAGTTCCTACACACATTGTCACCGCTCCATACTTCTGCCCTCTTTTTCTCATTTCATTAAACAACTGTACTGATAGTTTAGCTCCAGTACATCCAAGTGGATGACCTAGTGCAATTGCACCACCATTTACATTCACTATATCAGGGTTTAATCCTAATTCGTTCATTACAGCTACCGATTGCGAAGCAAACGCTTCGTTCAATTCTATTTGTTCAATGTCATTGAGAGTTAATCCTGCTTGTTTCAATGCTTTTGGCATAGCGTACAAAGGACCCATTCCCATAATTCTTGGCTCAAGTCCGGCAACTGCATAAGAAGCCAATCTTGCGATTGGAGTCAAGTTATTTTCTTTCAAAAATTTCTCAGAAACTACCATTACAAAAGCTGCTCCATCCGAAGTTTGAGAAGCATTTCCGGCTGTTACACTTCCTTTCGCATCAAATACCGGACGTAATCTTGCTAAACCTTCCATGTTTGTACCTCTTCTTACTCCTTCGTCCGTTTCGCAAATAATGTTTCGAGTTTGCTTTTTCTCGTTTTCGTCTAGGTAAGTTTCTTTGATAAAAATGGGAACGATATCGTCTTGAAATCTTCCGCTATCAATTGCTTTTTCAGCTTTAGCATGAGAGTTTACTGCAAATTCATCTTGCATTTCTCTTGTAATACCATATTGGTTTGCAACTGCTTCAGCAGTTAATCCCATTCCCCAATACCATTCTTGGCTTTTCTTCGAAACGCTTGCATTAGGAACCAATCTCCATCCTCCAAACGGAATTGGCGACATAGTTTCTACTCCACCTGCAATGATACAATCTGCCATTCCAGAGTTTATTTTTGCCGAGGCAATTGCAATGGTTTCCAATCCAGAAGAACAATATCTATTCACTGTCATCCCTGGCACTTTTTCGGAATCTAATCCCATTAGAGAAACCATTCTTCCAATGTTAAGTCCTTGTTCAGCCTCTGGTGTTGCGTTTCCAACTATTACATCGTCAATTTGCTCTGCTTCTACATTCGGTACGTTTTTCATCAAATGCCTAATTACATCTGCCGATAAATCATCTGCTCGGTAAAAATTAAACATTCCTCTAGGTGCTTTTCCTACTGCTGTTCTGTATCCTGCTACTATATATGCGTTCATAAAAATAGATTTTTAGATATTAGATTATAGATGTAGACTTATAATTGTCTTTTAAACCCGATAATCATTTTTATTAATTCGTTTATTAATTCGATTAGCTCTTTAAGAGTTTTATCATTTATATATTTTATTCTGTTTGCAATAACTAATTGCGTTTCAATTTCAAACAATGACCCTAAGGAAATTGAAAAAAATGAGAGAATTCCTTTTGAGATTTTCTACTTGCTCCTTCAGCTATATTTGAAGAAACAGAAATGCTAGCTCTTTTAAGTTGAGATATTATACCATACTTTTCAATGTCAGGAAATTCAGATACGGTTTTGTAAATTGATTCTGCTAAATCAATTCCTTTAATCCATATTTTTAATTCCTTATAGTAAAGCATTTGTTCTAATATTTTTTATCTAACATCTATAATCTCAGAAACTTTAGTTCCTTAACACCTTCCCTGTTTTCAAAATACTCTCAATCCTCTTCAAAGTTTTTTCCTGCATACAAAGCTCCAAGAATGTCTTTCTTTCCAGATCCAATAAATATTGTTCGGAAACTTTCGTTCTTTTCGATAATTCTCCTCCACACATTACAGTTCCTAATTTTTCAGAAATGAGTTGGTCGTGCTCAGAAATGTAGTTTCCAGCTTTCAT
>JAHEIE010000089.1 GCA_024639505.1 Crocinitomicaceae bacterium | reverse complement strand
ATAAGTATATTCTTTTTCTGTAATTGTTGGGTAAATAGGTACTGAAACTGCTCCGATTTGAAGTAAAGCGACATCACAAATGTTCCATTCCGATCTATTATTGGAAATTAAAGCTACTTTATCCCCCGGTTTGATTCCAAGCTGAATAAAACCCTTACTCATTTTCATAGCTTGAGCCAAATACTCTTTAGTTGAAGTTTTAATCCATTTTCCATTTCTCTTGTCTACCAAGCAATCCTCCTGGGGATTGATGGTTAACTGATGGTAAGCAAAATCAAAGGTTCTTTTTAAAGTAGTCATAGTGTTAAAATTTCGTTAGTGCAAATTACACTATTTTTGAATTACTTACAAATGAAATGATTCGGAATGAAATATTTTTCTTCCGGTATTTTTGCCGATATAATTATTAAGTTTGTTTCTAACATCTAATAAAAATCTGCATGAAACCATTTTTACTTCAACTGATAGAAACAGTAAAATCTGAACACAAAGACTTGGGAAAGGTTACGCTTGTAGTCCCAAATCAAAGAAGCGGTGTGTATTGCAGGAAATATTTAAGCGAATTATCTACCGAAACTACTTGGGCACCTAAAATCATTACAATTGATGATTTTATCAAAGACAATTGTAGATTGAAACCAATAGATTCTATCGAGTTGCTCTTTCTTTTTTATGAAATCTATTTGGAAAATGAAAAACAAAACCCTGACTCGTTTTTCTATTTTACTAAATGGGCGCCTACTCTCCTAGCCGATTTCAATGAAATGGATCATTATATGGTTGACTCAAAAACAATTTTTAATGATTTAAGAAATATCAAAGAAATAGACAATTGGAGTTTTAATGAGGAAAAGCTGAGCGACATGCAACAAGATTTTGTTCAGTTTTGGGCCACTTTACCTACTCTTTACAAAACACTGAACGACAGATTGACTGCTAAAAACAAAGGATATTCAGGAAAGTTGTATAAGTGGGTTGCCACCTCTATTTATGAAGTCCTAGATGACCATGAAGATAATTCACTATATTTTGCAGGATTTAATGCCCTATCCACTTCGGAAGAACTAATCATTGATACTTTTGTAAACAGTGGAAAAGGTCAGTTGTTTATGGATGGTGATACTTTTTATATCGACAATCCCGACCATGAGGCTGGACTGTTTTTGAGAAAACAAATCGCTTCGAAAGGTAAAAAAGCCGTTCGTTGGATAGACTCTCACTATATTCAAGGAAATAAAAACATTGAGTTGCTTTCAGCTCAATCTTCTGTGATGATGGCAAAAGCTGTTGGGGATCATTTATCCAAACTTAGTGAATCAGAAATTAAGAAAACAGCAGTAGTGCTTGCGGATGAATCTCTTCTTCTTCCCATAATGAATTCTATTCCCGAATCCATTGATTCGTATAACATTTCTTTGGGTTATTCTTTGTTTAATTCTCCTGTTTTTAGTTTGTTATCTTCTTTGTTTTCAATACAAGAAAGTTACATAAAGCACAACAAAGGAAGTTTGCACTACCGAAGTTTCTTGGGATTAGCAGAACATTATTTAATGAAAAAAGTAATTCAATCCTACTCCATCAAACAGGAAATTGTTGCCAAAAACATAACTTTTATTTCTTCAAAATACATCAAGGAAAAAGAAGAACTGGAAGGGCTGGAATTTTTGTTCAACCAGTGGGATTCAGAAAACATAGTACAATCCGCTTTTGATGCATTGAACAAACTGATTGAAAAAGTAGTTGAATCACTTGATTTTGGAACCAATTCTTTGGAGCTAGAATATCTGTTTTCGGCCCAAAAAGTATTGCACAAGGTTGAAAACAAATTGACTCATAAAAATTACATTGAAGATTTAAAAACCCTAAAACAGTTGTTTTTTCAATTGTTTAAATCTGAAAATGTGTCTTTTATCGGAGAACCGCTTTCTGGTCTTCAATTAATTGGAATGCTGGAAACAAGAGCTTTGGATTTTGAGAATATTATTCTTGTTTCGTTAAATGAAGAGGTTTTGCCAAAAGGAAAGTCGAGTAATTCCTTTTTTCCTTATGAATTAAAAAAACTGTATGGCTTGCCAACCTACAAGGAAAAGGAAGCTATTTATGCCCACCATTTTTACCGACTCTTACAAAGGGCATCCAATGTTTCTTTGGTTTATAACAGCAGTCTTTCTGGAATGAATGGAAGTGAAAAAAGCAGATACATTGAGCAATTGAAAGAAGAATTGTCTGGGTTTAATAACATTACAATCACCGAAAAAGTGATTGCGACAGAAATAAATAAATCTATAGAAAATGGAACGGTAATCACTAAAAACAAGGCGATAATTGACAAACTAAAGTCATTGGCAGAATATGGGTTTTCTCCTTCTGCGATTTCAAAATACTTGAGCTGCCCATTAGATTTTTACTACAGTTATGTGGTTGGACTAAGGGACGAAGAGGAAGTGGAGGAAGACATAGAAGCCAACACATTTGGAAACATAATTCACAAGGTTTTGGAGCACATGTACAAACCCTATATTGATAAAAATGTAGCAGCTCATGATATTCAAGAGATGAAAAAGCAGGTAGATGAACTGTTGAATAAATATTTTAAAGAGGAATATTCGTCTCATTTTGATACGGGTAAAAACTACCTAATGTATCACGGTGCCAAAAAATCTATTTTGAGCTTTCTTTCAAAAGAAGAAACTCTGGTAAAAGAGAATGAATTGATAATCATTGGCCTAGAAAAAGATGCTGAGAGAGAATTCGAATTTGAAACCGCTGAAGGACTTATTAAAACAAGATTGAGAGGAAAAATTGACCGAATAGACCAACTTAACGGTGAACTTAGAATAATTGATTACAAAACGGGGGCAGTAAAACCAGAGGATGTGAGAGCTACGTCCATTCCTTCATTGTTTGCAAACAAATCCTTCAAAGGAAAAGTGTTTCAGTTATTGGTCTATGATTTCTTGATGGAAACAGAAAGTAAAACCATAAACAACTCTACATCGGGAATAATTTCTACAAAAGCTATTTCGAGTGGATTGATGGGATTAGAAATCAACAGAATGAAACCAACAGACGAAGTCAGAGAAGAGTTTAAGATTGAAGTAGCTCGAATATTGACAGAGATATTTGACTTAGATGTTCCATTTGAGCATAACGAAAATGCTTTGTATTGCAATTACTGCGATTAGTCGAACAGTCGCCATTTTATTCCAAATTTGAAAGCTCTGTCTTGGATTGGATATTGACTTATGGCTAAGTAATTTTTTCCGAAATCCTCAGAAACATTCCAATTGGAATTGATAGAATTGAGATTAAATCCTGTAAACACATTGCTGTTTACGTGAGTTACAGAAACAAAAAACGAAAAGTTTTGTTTGATATAAAACTCAGAAAACACATCAATAATTGGATAGTTTCCGACTTTAGTTGTGGATTGAATTGTGAATTCATCCAATGCAGGATTGTAATTTCTGGGTGTGAATTTAGAATAATACAACACATTAAAACCAGCCTTAAAACGCAGTACTTTCCTGATTAACCTTCCTTTGAAATAAAGAGAATTGTGAATCAATAGGTTTGGAACTTCAATGTTTTCAGTTGTCAATACATCCTGAACATGCACGTTTGAAGATAAAAAGAACCATTTTGTAAATTCAAAGTCCTTGTTCAACGACAAAGCCAAATACGAAATTTTTGTTTGAATAGGCTGAGCGTTTTCGTCAAAAAACACAGCATTGTTTTGAGTTTCATAATTTAGACTTGCTCCATATTTTTTATTCGTGTTTTCTACTTTTACCCACAACTGAGTTATTAAATTTGTTTTGTTGGTTAGGTTCCATCTCACGTGATTAGAATTGTATCTGTTGTAGTAGAGTTCAGGTAAATCAGTAAGAATATTTGCTTTTCCTTGAAAAGAATTAAAAATGAAATTCTCTGAAAAATTCATGGCTATTTCGTTTCTAAACTCAAAAGATTCATAACCTCCATCAGACATCAAAAACTCTCCGTACGAACGGAATTGAATGCTGTCTTTATTGAAAAGAAACTCACCGTAGAATAAATTTTCTAAGTGAACTGTAAATGGAGCTAAGCTGGCATATTCAAAATAATTTTGTCCAAATCCAAAAGAGAATAACGAATGTCCAGAAATTAATTCCAATTGAACTCGGTGAGAAACCCTTTCGAGCCTCAAACTATCTGTGGTCGTCACAGAATCTTCGTAGTAATTGGCAAAAAAATCACTCGAGTTTATCAAGTTTGTATTTCTTTGGGTTCTATGATACGCTAATTTCTGTCTTATTTGTAAAAATGAATTTGAATCAATTTTACTGCTTGTAAATTTATAAGCGTGATTAAAATTAACATCTAATACTTTTAAATCTATACTGTTGCTTGAATTTGAAGTTGAGTTGAATTGATTTGGGAATGTAGTCTTTAGGTTTCCATTTGAAGAATCCAACAATGAAAAAAAACTAGAATCAGAAACTCCACCATTCAAGTTGGAATATCTTTTAAAATTTTTGAAATCAGCCTCAAAGCTATACGGTTTGTTTGTTGGAGAATACTTTAATCCTAATTCAAAATTGGATAATTCTGCTTCGGTACCAAGATAAATTCCTTCCGAAGATGTTTTTAAAACCCTCGCTTTACCAATTAATGCTTTACCTAATCTTTGTGTATGATTTACATCAACATAATTTTCTCTGCCCGACCCCGAAACGTAGAATACATCGGTAAATGTGGGAGAATTGGAAGAATCTGGAAACAAATCCATGAAATCATGATTATTGGACTGAAAAGGAGAAATTAAATGGTATTTAGCTTGCCCTAAATTGGACAAATAAACCTC
>JAHEIE010000087.1 GCA_024639505.1 Crocinitomicaceae bacterium | reverse complement strand
AGCTTATTATATTTCTCAATTAACGAATAGAATTGCCTCGGCTGCCAATGTGGAGCATCATGCTCGTATCATAGCTCAAAAATTTATTCAAAGAGAGCTTATCCGAATTTCTTCGGACACGATAAAAATGGCTTACGATGAAACCACAGATGTTTTTGATTTGCTAGATAAAGCGGAAAGTAGTTTGTTTCAGGTAGCAGAAGGAAACTTGAGTAAGAGTTACGAAAAGATTGATAAGGTGATGCAGCACGCAATCGAGGAGATTGAAAATGCGCAAGATCACCAAGATGGAGTAAGTGGAGTTCCTACTGGTTTTACTGCCTTGGATAGAGTAACATCTGGATGGCAAAAATCGGATATGATTGTCATTGCAGCTCGACCAGGGATGGGAAAAACGGCCTTTGTAGTTTCTATGGCACGTAATGCAGCTGTTCAGTTTAACCAAGCGGTAGCTATTTTTTCTCTAGAGATGAGTTCGGTTCAATTGGTGAATCGTTTGATTTCGGGTGAAGCAGAAATTCCTGCAGAAAAATTAAGAAAAGGAAACTTAGAACCACACGAATTTCAGCAATTGCATGCTAGAATTGGAAAACTATCCGAAGCTCCATTTTTTATAGATGATACACCAGCACTTTCGGTATTCGAGTTTAGAGCCAAATGTAGAAGACTGAAAGCTCAGCATGACATTCAGCTGATTGTGATTGATTACCTGCAACTTATGACGGGTGGAGGAGAAGGAAAAGGAAATCGTGAACAGGAAATAAGTTTTATTTCGAGATCGATAAAAACGGTAGCGAAAGAATTGGATGTTCCAATTATAGCACTGTCTCAGTTGAGTCGTTCGGTAGAAACGAGAGGAGGAGATAAAAAACCATTGCTTTCGGATTTGAGGGAATCGGGTGCGATTGAGCAGGATGCAGATATTGTTTCGTTCATTTATCGTCCAGAATATTACGGAATTACCACAGACGAAGAAACTGGCGATAACCTAGAAGGAATTGGAGAATTTATAATTGCCAAGCATAGAAATGGATCTTTAGAATCGGTGAAACTAAGATTTGTTGGCCAGTTTGCTAAGTTCGAAAACTTAGATTCTTTTGATGAGCCTGGATTTACTGCTATGACTCCCAACGATGATTTTGAAGGAGGAAATGTAACAGTGAAGTCAAAAGGGTGGGACGATGATGATTCGGGTGATGCGTTTGATGATGGAGAATTTGATGACGATTAGCCATTTTAATCTTTCTTGTTAAATTTCATTCTTTTCCTCGTTTAATCTCTTATTTTTAGAAATGAAAAAAATTCTAATCCTTGTTCTTTTTAGTCTTTTGGTGAAAATTGGTTTTTCATCTTACCTGCTTATTCCGATGGATGATGTGAGGCAAAAAAATCATCTGAAAGCTTATGGAATAGCCTATTGGGTGCTTCAAAATGACATTGAGATTGAATGGTTGCTGAATTATCGAGGAGGTAGTTTTTTGATTCAATATTACAAGGACATCGAGAAAGAGTGTGTTGTGCGAGGAGTTTCTTACGAACTAATTGCTGATGTTCAAGCTCAATCAATCAAGCAAAAAATTGGGAATCCTGAAATCAATCAAGAGGTAATTAAACTAGAGAAATTTCCTAAGATTGCTGTGTATACACCAAGTGGAAAAATGCCTTGGGATGACGCTGTAACAATGGTTTTGGAATATGCCGAAATCCCTTACGATAAGATTTACGATTCGGCTATAATCAATACGGTTTTGCCGAAATATGATTGGTTGCACTTGCACCACGAAGATTTTACGGGGCAATATGGGAAATTCTATGCCGCTTATCGAAATGCAATTTGGTATCAAAATCAACAAAAAGAAACCGAGGCAAGAGCCGAAAGACTTGGGTATGGAAAAGTATCGAAGCTAAAAGCTGGAGTGGCTATAAAAATTAAAGAGTTTGTAGCAGGTGGTGGTTTTTTGTTTACGATGTGTTCGGGGACAGATTCCTACGACATTGCGCTTTCTGCACAAGAAACAGATATTTGTGAATCTATGTTTGATGGTGATCCTGCCGATAAGCAAGCGCAATCAAAACTGGATTACACGCAAACTTTAGCTTTTAGAGATTTCACATTAAAAACGAACCCATTGGAATATGAGTTTTCTAATATTGATGGGACTTATGTGAGAATAAGACAACGAATCCCCGAGAAGGAGGATATTTTTACTTTGTTTGATTTTTCGGCAAAATGGGATATCGTTCCAACGATGTTGTGTCAAAACCACACTTCCGTGATAAAGGGATTTATGGGGCAAACAACAGATTTTCATAAAGAATTTGTGAAATCGAATGTACTTGTGATGGGTGAATCCAAGGCTTTGGGGACTGCTCGTTACATTCACGGAACATTGGGTCAAGGTCAGTGGACTTTTTATGGTGGTCACGATCCAGAGGATTATCAGCACAGAGTAGGAGATCCGCCTACGGATTTGAATTTACATCCAAATTCTCCAGGATACAGATTGATATTAAACAATATCTTGTTTCCTGCGGCTAAAAAGAAGAAGAGAAAAACCTAAATCAAGGACAGAAATAAAGTTCGGTATTCCAAGCTGGATTGTCTGAACAGAATTTCAAATTAGCAGTGTAAGAACCATTGAACAAATGTTCTACAGTTTTCTCACTCAAGTTTCTTTCAGAAATTTCGGAAGTATAACGACTTGCCCATACTCCACGACCACCTTCAATATTTGTGTAATCTGGTTTGTCAAAAGCAATTCCGCTATTTGGTTTGTTCACATCAATGTAAGTTTTAAGAATAAAGTTGGCAGATGTAATTCTGAAATCCACCGTTCCAATTACACGTTTTGTAACTCCCGCGGTATCTTTCAACTCTGGGTTATTCGACAACAAACCAAAAAATGATTCTGCATTACTCACAGCTTCTAATTCTCCACCTGTAGTTGGTTTTTTTTCTCCCAAACTCCAATCCACAAATTTTTCTGTTACATTTCCATTTTTGTGTTCTGTGTAGTGAAATCTCATTACAATTCCATATGATTCTGCATCTGGTGATTGTCTCCAAGCAGGTTTTACATCATTGTAAACACCTGAATTGAACAAAGAGATTCCACCTGGTGCCAGGGTTCTGATTCTAAAATTATTTGTAAAATCAAAGGATTCAATCATGTTGGTAGTTGCCGAAAATGTTCTGCCATCTCCATCACCACTAATTCTGTATTCTTTCGTTTCATCTAAATTAGAATCAACAAAATAGTATACTTTTTGTTGACCAGTAAAGAAAATACCCGAAACAGGATCCACGTTTACCATTTTTTCTTGTAATTGATATACGTTACCAATATTTCCATCTGGATCGATTTCTTCTACTTTTACGTTTACATTATCAAAATACATCGAGTCGTTTACACTTGGATATTCAAGATTATTTGTTCCCAAAAAACTCTTATTTATTTTTATCCATTGTGTATCTACACCTTGGTCCAATACTCCATAAACAATAGGTATTTTATCGTAAGGCGCATTGATTTCAAAATCAGTTTTACAACTAAAAAGAGTACCAATAAAGGCAAAAAGGAGCAGAGTATGTTTCATTTCGGTAATTAAGTTTTAATACTTGGTACTAATGTACAATTTTTAAGGGAAAAGTAAGGCAAGAGAACTCTTAAAAGCGCGTGAAATTATACAGATTTAATACTCTGGTTTCATGGATTCTTGAACCACAGTATGCAAAACTTGACTAAGGTTTGCATGTTCATATTTTTCAACCATCTGAGGAACCAAACTTGCAGCTGACATTCCTGGAGCTGTATTTACCTCAATTACAAAAGGTTCGTTGCCAACAAGCATAAAATCTACTCGGATTATTCCTTTAAGCCCCAACAAGGAATATATCTTTTTTGTAATTTCTTGAACTCTATCCCTTTGCTCATCCGGAATTCTGGCAGGGCAAATTTCTTGAGATTTTCCTTCGTATTTTGCCTCGTAATCAAAAAATTCGTTTTCACTTACAATTTCTATCAATGGAAGTGCAATGATTTCTTTGTCGGATTTGTAGCAAGCACAAGTTACTTCTTTTCCTTCCATAAAAGCTTCAATCATTACTTCATTTCCTTCGGCAAAAGCTCTGTTTATTGCAGGGATGAGTTGCATTTCTTCCTTTACTTTAGAAATTCCAAAACTACTTCCTCCGTCATTCGGTTTCACGAAACAAGGAAGACCTAGTTCAGCAACTATTTCTTTGGTGTTGAACATTGCTGATCTATCATTGATAAGAACTGACTTGGAAACATGAATCCCATTGTTTGCCAATACTTGATTACACAGCCATTTGTCAAAAGTAAGCGCAGAAGTTTTGCTGTTGCAAGAATTGTAAGGAATTCCCAACATGTCAAAATATCCTTGAAGTTTTCCATCTTCTCCTGGAGTACCATGAATGGTCAAATAAACACAGTCAAAAAAGTGTGTTTTTCCATCCATTTCAAATGAAAAATCATTTTTATTAATAGGAAATAGAGCTTCATTTACCCTCACATTCCATCCCTGACTATTTACTATGACTACAAATTTGTGGTATTTTTCTTCAGGTAAGTGTTGAAAAACTGTTTCTACACTTTTTAGCGAAACTTCCAGTTCGCTGGAGTAACCACCTGCCACAATTGCTATGTTCTTTTTCATTCAAAATTGTTTTATAATTTAAAGATAATTGAACCTTTTGAAACTTCATTATTCCCGATAAAATTAGAGTTAACCAAAGAATGTTAATTAGTTCATTTGATTTATAAAATCAGATAATTTTCCTGAACGTCAAGTTGATTCGTTCAGTTACTTTTCTGCTCGTTTTGG
>JAHEIE010000086.1 GCA_024639505.1 Crocinitomicaceae bacterium | reverse complement strand
TGGGCACCTTCTTCGTTTACACCCAATGATGATAATCTTAATGATAATTTTAGTGTAGTTTTCAATAACAATTCAGTGGAAGAGTACCAAGTGTTTATTTTCAATAGATGGGGAGAACTGATGTTTTCTTCACCAGAAATTGACTTTGAATGGGACGGAACCTACAATGGTAAAGAAGTGCCAAATGGAGTTTACATATGGAGAGTTGTAGGGAAAGAGAAACTTACTACCGAAAGTTTTGAAAAAATAGGACACGTAACTCTTACTCGATAAGTTCTTTTACTACTTTTGTTCTTATGAAAATTGGAATAATTGGTGGAGGTGCTGCAGGATTTTTTTCTGCCATACAAGCAAAGGAAAATTATCCCGATGCCGAAGTGGTTATTTTAGAAAAATCTCAAAAACTTCTTTCAAAAGTAAAAATATCTGGCGGTGGAAGATGTAACGTTACAAACGGCTGTACTTCTATTGCCGAACTTTCCAAAGCTTATCCTAGAGGTGAAAAAAAACTCAAAAAAGTATTTGGTGAATTCTACACCCAAGACACAATCAAATGGTTTGAGGACAGAAATGTTCCTTTAGTTACCCAAGAGGACAATTGTGTATTCCCTGTTTCGCAAGATTCACAAACTATCATAGATTGTTTTGTGAACGAAACCGAAAGATTAGGAATTCAAATTGAAATCGGAAGAATGGTTCAACAATTAATTCCGGAAGAGAATAAAATAAAAATTCTATTCAGAGGAAATGAGCTAGTTCATGAGTTCGACAAGGTAATTGTTGCGACAGGAGGTTCTCCCAAAAAAGAAGGATTAGCTTGGTTAGAAAAATTAGGACACAAAATAGAAACCCCAGTTCCCTCTTTGTTTACTTTTAATATGCCTCACGAATCTGTAACCGAACTTATGGGTATTGTGGTAGAAAAAACACTCACCTCTATCCAGGGAACAAAACTAAAATCAGACGGACCACTTCTTATTACCCATTGGGGAATGAGCGGTCCATCGGTATTAAAACTCTCGGCATTTGGTGCAAGAATTTTAGCCGAGGCAGGCTACAAAGCTAAACTGCAAGTAAACTGGGTGAATGTTCAGAGTTACGAAACAGTAATGGAAGAACTAAAAAACATAACAAAAACTGCTCCCCAAAAACAAATGCAAAACTATAGAGCTTACCTCCTACCCGAGAGATTATGGCACTTTTTGCTCCAAAAAATAGACATTCCTCTCACAAAAAAATGGAACGACATGGGCAAGAAAGACCTCAACAAACTGTGTAATATCCTCACAAATGATGTATATTCAGTGGAAGGTAAAACAACTTTCAAAGAAGAATTTGTTACGTGTGGAGGGGTGAGTTTAGAAAGCATCAATTTTGCTACGATGGAAAGTAAAGCTGTTCCTAATCTTTATTTTGCAGGCGAAGTAATGGATGTGGATGGAATAACTGGAGGATACAATTTTCAGGCTGCTTGGACGACTGGATTCATAGCTGGCAAATTAAAATAAAAGAAGATAGAATGTTTAAAAATCAAAATTTCAAGTACATATTACTCATAGTAATAACTTATGCAATTGTTTTCTTTGCTTCATTTTTTATTCGAAAAATATTAAATGCAATTATCAAAAAAAACACAGATGAATTGGGAGCCAAAGAAACTTCTTATGTATTTATAAAAAACTCAATTAGTTTCATCCTGTACACTATAGGAACTATTTATGTGGTGCATAATATTCCTTACCTAAACTCTATGAGTAAAACTCTTTTTGGTGCAGCAGGAATTTTAGCGGCAGTAATTGGTTTTGCTTCTCAAAAAGCATTTTCGAATATCGTAAGCGGATTGTTCATCCTTATTTTCAAACCTTTTAGAGTAGGTGATATCATAGAAATATCAGGAAACAAAAAAGGAATTGTAGAAGAAATAACTCTGAGACACACTATTATTAAAGATTTTGAATTTAGAAGAGTGATAATACCAAACAGTATTATTAGTGACGAAACCATTGTAAATAGCAGTATTACTGACGAAAAAATAAGGAAGCACATTGAATTTAACATAAGCTATGATTCGGATATAAATTTAGCTCGAGGAATTATTCGCAACAATATCAGGAATCACCCCTTGTTTATTGACAACAGAACTTCAGAGGAGATTGCAAGAAAGGAAGACCAAGTATCTATCCGACTTGTGAAATGGGGAGATTATTATGTTACGCTAAAAGCTTACGTCTGGACCAGAAATTTTGACGATAGCTTCAACTTAACTTGTGATGTATTGGAAAGTGTAAAAAAAGATTTTGAAGAAAAAGGGGTCGAAATTCCTTTCCCTAGAAGTAGAGTTGATTTTGTAAACACCCACCCCGAAAACAAATAAGCATGAAAGATTTTATTAGTAATTCTGGAATGATTGTTTACAATCAAGAAACCATTGAAGAGAATAAACCAACGAGTGCCGAAGAAATAATATTGGCAGCCAAAGAGAAAATAACTTGGCTAAACACGTATGGATTATCATTCACCAAAGAATTTAGTGAAATCATTCACCTAAACCAATTGGATGACTTTTTGCACCTTTTGATAAAAGAAAATAAGCACAGAAACAAGGTGATCGAATTGGATGAAACGATGTTTTTGGCTGTAAACACAATTCACCTCAACTCAAAAGAAATAACGACAGAACAAATGATGTTTATTCTGAGCGAAGATTTTATGTGGAGTATTCAAGAAAAATCTGGCGATTATTTTCAGGATATTCGTTACCGATTGAGAGAAAACAAAGGATTAGTTAGAAAGAAATCGAGTGATTACTTACTCTACCTTATTATAGATGCAATCATTGATAATTACTCAGCTGTGTATGAAAAAATAAACGCCTCTTTAGAAAAAATTCAAAATCAAGAAAATCCTGAGACCGACCAGGACAACGTATTACAAATAGAAAATGGAAAACAGCAGCTTTTTCAATTAAAAAAAGCAATTTCATCGCTGAGAGAAACTATTTTTAAACTTGAAAGTTGCAAACTAGATTTCATTGATTCTCGTTATTTTTCCGAAGCTAAAGAACAAGCGAATTATTTGATGGATGACATTGATTTTGATTTGAATCAGCTCGAAAGTAAATTAAATTTGATTTTTAATTTACAGAATAATCGGCTAAACCAGGTAATGAAAACTCTTACAATTTTTTCTGTAATTTTCATTCCCCTCACTTTCCTCGCTGGATTGTACGGAATGAATTTCGAACACATGCCAGGAACCAAATCCGAAAATGGATTCTATGTGTTTTTGGCAGTCACAGTGTTGGTAACCATTCTTTCTGTTTACATGATAAATCTTAGAAATTGGTTTAAATAAAAAAGCACCTGACCAAATTTGGACAAGTGCTTTTGTAACTTATTTCTCTTTTCACCTTTTGTTTCGGCTTCTTGTAGGAGTCGATTTTGCAGGAGTAATTTCTTTGGTTTTTTCGCTCCCTCCTATCTTGTTTGGCGATTTCATGTAATTCACCCCGGACTTTGTAATTACTATTGTTTTTATTTCTACTCCGCCCGAAGAATGAGTTGCCTTTATTGAAATAACATTCACACCATTAACAAGCGTAAGTACTCCATTAAAAGTATAATATTCCAACCCTCTTTTGGTTAAAATGTAATCTGTAACTTTTGTCCCATTTACTCTTATTTCAAATTTAGCAGGAGTTGTTATCCCAGATACCGACCCGAATAGTTTTGCATTATCAAATGTTGTGGTAGAAGAGTCAGTTGCTGGATTTTCTAAATCAATTACTGGTTTTTGAACTTGAACAGAGGTAACCGAAATAGATTGAGAAGCCATTCCGCAGTTAGTTTCTACTATTGCCACAATCGTATTTCTAATATTCGGAGTTAATACTACTGTAGCAGTAAAAGATCTAGTTGAGAAACTATAATTCACAGGTTGAGAAACTCCATTTACTTTGATCATCAAATCAGATGCATTTACCAAACTAGTGGCGATTCCTGTAACTATAACTTTGTTGTCATTTATAGTTAAATCATTTTTTGGTGTCAATATTTTAACGGTAGGTTTTGGGCAAGGCGGTGTGTAATTAACTTGAATAGATTTTGCGTCCTCTCCACATTCATTTCTTACACTGATATTAATCCTATTGGTTCCAGCTACCAATTTAAGCATTGTGCTAAACTCACTAGAAAGTGAGGAGTAATTTACAGCTTGTCTAATTCCATTCACAGACAACTCTATCTGGTTACCTGATTTTATACCTGTAACAGAGCCTTTCAACAATGAAGAACTCGACACTAATTCAGCTTTATTTTTTGGCGAATTGATTACAATAGAAGGAGCATTACAAGGCTGAGAATAAGTTACTGAAACAACTTTACTATCTACTCCACACTCTGTCTTAACGGACACCATTATCGAATTCACTCCAGTTTTTAATGTAACTGTTGCAGAGAATTTATTGTTACTCGCATTGTAAGAAAAATTAACTGAACTTCCGTTAATTCTTATGTCTATGTTAGATTTTTGTGAAACATTTAAAGCTGTACCGTTAATGGTAACTTTATTGGTATTCAATTTGGATCCATTACTTGGTGAAGTGATAGAAACTGTGGGCGATGGACATGGTTTGCTGTAAGATACTGAAACTGATTTTTCATCTTCTCCACAATTATTCATTACAGTAGCTCTCACCAAATTATTACCCGATTGTGCTGTTGCTGTTGCAGTAAATTTTCTGGTACTTGCATTGTAATTTACATTTACTATGGATCCATTTACTGTTACTGTCAATTCTGATTGAGAATTGATATTGTTGGCTATTCCAGAAATCAAAATCGTTCCAGTGCTGGAAGTTGTCCCATTACTTGGCGATG
>JAHEIE010000115.1 GCA_024639505.1 Crocinitomicaceae bacterium | reverse complement strand
AGCACACGCTGTTTCACCAGAATTTAAAGGAAACAAAGACGGATATTTGGACATGCTCATTGACGAAGTTTTACCGGTTATCAAAGCAGAAAACTTAGCCGATTACATTGATATATTTTGTGAAACAAATTACTTTACTGTTGCCGATGCCGAGCGAATAATGGAAGCTGGAGCAAAATACGGTTTAAAATCCAAGATTCATGTGAATCAGTTTACGAGCATTGGAGGAATTCAAGCTGGAATAAAACACAATGCCCTTTCGCTTGACCATCTGGAAGTAATGACAGAAAAAGACATTGAAGATTTACACCAATCTGAAACAATGCCAACAGCTTTGCCGTCTTGTTCTTTTTTCTTAAAAATACCTTTTGCGCCAGTCCGCAAAATGATTGACGAAGGTTTGGCTATTGCCTTAGCCACAGATTACAACCCTGGCTCTACTCCTTCTGGGAAAATTCCTTTTGTAATTTCATTGGCTTGTATTTATCAAAAACTTACTCCCGAAGAAGCAATCAATGCTGTGACTCTAAATTCTGCTTATGCGATGGGAATTAGCGACACACATGGTTCAATTACGGTGGGTAAAAAATCGAACATCATTATCACTAAAGAAATTTCTAGCTACAATTACATTCCTTATGCTTTTGGCGGAAATCACGTGGAGAGGGTTTTGTTGGGCTGATTATCTATTATAAAGACACAGATTCCTGCCTTCGAAGGAATGAAATTAAACTATGCAACTTAAACAAAACTATCCCAAACCACTTCCTTGGGTGGTGGTGCAATAATTTTCAAAGGTTCCTTTTTTACGGGATGTAAAAACTCAACTCCTCTTGCATGCAGATGAATGGAACCATCAGGATTTGAGCGCTTCGCTCCGTATTTCAAATCTCCTTTTATGGGGCAACCAATAAAACTCAACTGACACCTTATCTGGTGATGCCGACCCGTTTTTGGCAATACCTCCAACAAAAAATAATTTTTAGATTTTGCTTTCAATTGGTAAGTCAAGGTTGATTCTTTACTTCCCGATCCTATGCTTTTGTAATGTGCATAGGATTTGTTTTGTTGTGTATTTCTCTTGAGCCAATGAGTCAAAACTGCCGATTCTGCTTCGGGTGCGTTTTGAACAACCGCCCAGTATGTTTTCTGAATTTCTTTGTCCTGAAACATTTTATTCAAACGAGTGAGTGCTTTGCTTGTTCTGGCAAAAATCACAATCCCCGATGTAGGTCTATCAATTCGGTGAGCAACACCCAAATACACTTCGCCCGGTTTGTTGTATTTTTCTTTGATATATTCCTTTACCATCTCCGACAAAGGTTTGTCGCCAGTCTTGTCCCCTTGCACCAAATCGCCAGATCGTTTATTGATCACAATCAAGTGATTGTCTTCGTATAAAACCTCTAATTCCATCCTAATTCTCCATTAAATAAGCCTTCAAAAAACCGTCTAGATTCCCATCCAATACAGCATCTGGATTACTTTCTTGGTAGTTTGTTCTATGATCCTTTACTCTTCTATCGTCCAGCACGTAACTTCTAATTTGAGATCCCCATTCAATTTTCTTCTTCTCTCCCTCAATTTCATTTCGAGCTTCAAGCTGCTTTTGCATCTCAATTTCATACAACTGGGATTTAAGCAATTGCATTGCTTTTTCTCTATTTCCAAGTTGAGAACGAGTTTCAGTATTTTCAATTACAATTCCCGATGGTGCGTGCCTTAGTCTTACTCCAGTTTCTACTTTGTTTACGTTTTGTCCTCCAGCTCCACCACTTCGGAAAGTATCCCAAGAAATATCGGCAGGGTTTATTTTAATGTCAATTGTATCATCCACCAAAGGATACACATAAACCGATGCAAAAGAGGTCATTCTTTTTCCTTGTGCATTAAATGGGCTTACTCGCACCAAACGATGAACACCATTTTCACCTTTTAAATATCCAAAGGCAAATTCACCCTCTATTTCTATCGTTACAGTTTTGATTCCTGCAGCATCTCCAGCCTGAAAGTTGAGTTCTTTTACCTTGAACTTGCTCTTCTCGCTCCACATCAAGTACATTCTCATTAGCATTTCGGAAAAATCGCAACTTTCTGTTCCTCCAGCTCCTGCAGTAATTTGAAGTACAGCACTTAATTTATCCTCTTCGGAAGAAAGCATGTTCTTGAATTCTAAATCCTCAAGTTTTTCAATTAGCTTAGAATGCAATGCGTCAATTTCTGCTTCATTGTCCTCTCCTTCATTAAAAAATTCGATTAATACTTCAATATCTTCTTTCATCCCCACAAGAGAATCGAAAGATTGTGTCCAATATTTTTTACCATTAATGACCTTCAGAAGCTTTTCTGCTGCTGCCGGATCATCCCAGAAATTAGGATCATGAGTTTTTATCTCTTCTTCCTCAATTTCTACTCTTTTACTATCTAAGTCAAAGATAGCGGTTTAAGTCCGCCAGTCTTTGTGATAGTCCATTTAATTGGTCTTGATTTATCATGATACAAAGCTAATTAAATTGTAATTGATAATGAATTATTAGCAATTGATAATTAAGAAATAGCTTTTCGTAATTCAATTTTATTAATTTTACGAGACTAATCGAAAAACATGAGCAAGCTACATATTTACAATACCTTATCGGGCAAAAAAGAAGAATTCAAATCTATCATTGACAATCATGTGGGTATGTATGTATGCGGACCAACTGTTTACAGCGATGTTCATATCGGAAATGTGCGTACTTTTTTGTCGTTTGATATTGTATACCGTTACCTCAAATATTTGGGATATTCTGTTAGGTATGTAAGAAACATAACCGATGTAGGTCATTTATTAAATGATGCGGATTCGGGTGAAGACAAAATTGGCAAACAAGCAAAATTACTAAACCTAGAACCTATGGAAGTAGTGCAGCACTACACCAATGGATTTCATGATGTGATGAAAGCTTACAACATTACACCACCCAGTATTGAGCCTTCTGCAACTGGTCATTTGATAGAACAAATAGAACTTGTACAAGAAATTATCGATCAAGGATTTGCTTATGAAGCAGGAGGATCTGTTTATTTTGATGTAAAGAAATATAACGAATCTCACCACTACGGTAAATTATCGGGGCGAAAAATTGAAGATTTGCTCTCCAATACAAGAGAACTTGATGGGCAAAGCGAAAAACGAAACCCACTGGATTTTGCAATTTGGAAAAACGCAGACGAAAGTCACATCATGAGATGGAATTCTCCTTGGGGAGAAGGATTTCCGGGTTGGCATTTGGAATGTACTGTGATGAGTACCAAATACTTGGGCGACACATTCGACATTCATGGAGGAGGAATGGATTTAAAGTTTCCGCACCACGAGTGTGAAATTGCACAAAGCAAAGCTGGCGGAAAATCTGATCCAGCCAATTATTGGATGCACACCAATATGCTTACCATGAATGGTGCAAAAATGAGTAAATCTGTTGGGAACGTTGTATCCATAGAAGAATTGAAAACCGGTAACCACGATTTGTTGGAGAAAGGATTTTCAGAAAATGTCATTCGTTTCTTTATTCTTCAATCTCATTATTCGAGTACACTCGATATTTCAAGCTCTGCACTTTCTGCCTCCGAAAAAGGTTGCGAAAAGCTAATGAAAGCCATGGAAACGTTAAAAGAACTTAAAACGAGTGAATCATCCACGGTTGATGTTACGGCACTACAAGAAAAATGTGTTACTTCAATGAATGATGACTTTAACACACCGATTCTTATTGCACACTTGTTTGATGGTGTAAAAATGATAAACGGAATTGCGGCCGATAAAGAAACAATTACCGAGATTGACTTGGCCCAGTTGACCAAAACCATGAATGATTTTGTGGTAGATGTTTTGGGACTTAAAGCCACTACAAAAACAGTTTCGCAAGACAGCGTTACCGAAGAATTGATGCAGCTTTTTATTCAATTAAGAAAAGAAGCAAAAGACAACAAAAATTTTGCACTTGCAGATGAAATAAGAAATAAGTTAACGAGTCTTTCTATCGAATTAAAAGACTCACGAGAAGGAACAACATGGGAAAAAAACTAGGAATATACGCTCTAATTATTGTGTTTTTAGGTAGTTGTGGCGGAGAGGAAACTCGCCCGATAAAACCAGCAGCCGGAGACAAACCAACAGAAATTATCCGAGTTCAAACTCCAGTTTTTAATCAAGATTCCGCCTATCAATTTATTCAAAATCAAATAGATTTTGGCCCAAGAGTTCCAAATACAGAAGCACACACCCAATGTGCGATTTGGATGGAAAACAAACTGAAAAACTACGGAGCAATAACTCTTGTTCAAGAAGCTGTGGTTACGGCCTTTAATGGCGACAAATTGAACATGAAAAACATTATTGCTCAGTTTTCTCCAGAAAAAAGTAAAAGAGTTATGCTATTTGCTCATTGGGATACAAGACCAGTTGCAGACAAAGATACCGAACGTAAATCTGAACCGATTGATGGAGCCAACGATGGCGGAAGCGGTGTTGGAGTTTTGTTAGAAATGGCAAGACAATTTAGCCTGAAAGAACCCGCTATTGGTGTAGATATTATTTTATTTGATGCAGAAGACTACGGCACATTTGAAGGAAGTATCAGTTCCATGCAAGACAGCTGGTGTTTAGGATCTCAGTATTGGGCAAACAATCCACCGATTGCGAATTACCAACCTCAATACGGTATTTTGTTGGATATGGTAGGAGCTCCCAATGCACAATTTCCTAAAGAATATATCTCTATGTACCATGCCCGAAATGTAGTGGAAAAAGTATGGATTATAGCTAAAAAGCTAGGATATGGAAATTACTTCATTGATGCCGAACTTAATCAATATCAAGCTATTACAGACGATCATTTGTATGTAAATGCCTTGGCAAACATACCCAGTATTGATATAATTAGC
>JAHEIE010000113.1 GCA_024639505.1 Crocinitomicaceae bacterium | reverse complement strand
ATCCGATTGGTTCCGCAGCCCGTTATGTTTGGTTTTGTAAACGGATTGGCGATTATAATTTTCATGGCTCAAATGGATCAGTTCAAGATTGGCGTAGGAGAGGCTACAGAATGGATTTCAGGAACACCCATGTACACAATGGTTGGATTAGTTTTGTTTACTATCGCAATTATTATGATAGTTCCTAAAATAACCAAAGCAATTCCGGCATCACTCATTGCGATTATAGTGGTGTTTGCCGTAGTTTATTTCTTAGGAATCGATACCAAGCAGGTTGTTGATATTATTAATAAAGATACGTTACCAGGAGAAGATTTGAAATCGTTGAGCGGTTCTTTGCCTCAATTTAGTATTCCCAAAGTGCCAATCACATGGGAAACTCTCAAAATTGTGTTTCCATTTGGATTAACAATGGCCGCTGTAGGACTTACAGAAGGTTTGCTTACCTTGAACTTGGTGGATGAAATTACGGATACAAAGGGAAACAGTAACCGAGAATGTTTGGCGCAAGGAAGTGCAAATATCCTTAATGGATTTTTTGGTGGAATGGGTGGATGCCCAATGATTGCTCAAACTCTGGTGAACTTGTCGGCAGGATCACGCGCTAGGTTATCTGGAATTGTGGCTTCGCTTACAATTTTGATAATTATATTGGTAGGAGCTCCAGTAATCGAATTGTTGCCAATTGCAGCTTTGGTAGGTGTAATGGTTATGGTTGCCATCGGAACATTTGAATGGGCAAGTTTCAAGGCGTTCAGGAGAATGCCAAAATCCGATATTTTTGTTATGGTTTTGGTGACACTCATTACAGTGTTTCTTCACAATTTGGCTTTGGCAGTATTAATCGGTGTTATTATTTCTGCTTTGGTATTTGCTTGGGAAAGTGCAAAGCGAATTAGAGCCAGAAAACACATTGATGAAAACGGAGTGAAGCATTATGAAATATACGGACCTTTGTTTTTTGGATCGGTAACCACTTTCAGCGAGAAATTTGATGTAGAAAATGACCCTCAAGAAGTGATTATTGATTTTGCAGAAAGTAAAGTTTCTGATATGTCGGCAATCGAAGCTTTGAACAAACTGACAGAAAGGTATCTGAAAGCAGGTAAAAAATTACATTTGAAACATTTATCAAAGGATTGCATGAAGTTGCTAAAAAATGCCGAAAAGGTAATTGATGTGAATGTAATGGAAGATCCTACTTACAAAGTTATGGCGAATTAGAATTTTTTATATTTCAAGTCGATGCACCATGATATTTTATTTACTAATATTGGTAAAAAAATAGAAGGAATGATTAAAAAAGCATACATAGCAGGGGGTTGTTTTTGGGGAATGGAAGATTTGTTTCGAGTTCGTCCAGGAATTTTGGATACCGAAGTAGGTTACATTGGTGGAGAAAATGAAAAACCATCATACAAGTATCATCCCGGTCATGCCGAAGGAATAGAACTTACTTATGATTCTGACGAAACTTCATTTCGAGATATTCTTGATTATTTTTTTCGAATTCACAACCCGACCACACTCGATAGACAAGGAAATGATTTGGGATCAAGCTATCGTTCGGCAATATTTATCCAAAATGATGAGGAAGAGGCTACAGCAAAGGAAATGATACAAATTGTAGAAGATTCGGGCAGATGGGATGGAAAAGTAGTTACTACACTAGAGCCAATCTCTACTTTTTGGCCAGCTGAACCAGAACACCAAGATTACTTGTTGCGAAATCCAAATGGTTACACTTGCCACTTTGAGAGGTTTGGAAGTTTCGTTTAGGAGTAAAAATTTCTATTTCTATACCTCCCTAACCCTTACTTTCTTTTTCTTTAATCGAGTATTGTTTGTTTTCTCAATGAGCGATTGTGCTGCAGAGGAATACACTCCTACATACGATCCGTTTTGTTGAATTTCAATAATTCCTACCTGATCTTTTTCTGCTCCACCATGCTTAAAAAACAACCCAGCGATATCGCCTTTGGATATTTTGTTTTTTCTTCCACCCGAAATAAAAAGTGTTGTCCATTCAACCAATTTTGGAGATTTCGTTCGCTTTAGCACTTCTATTTCTACTTGTTCAATTGGCATTTTCTGCAGAAACTCCGGCAACTCTTCTTCTTGCCATTGCAAGATGTAAGCAACTCCCTTTTTGTTCATTCGGGCTGTTCGTCCGTTTCGGTGAGTAAATTCCTTGTAGTGAGGAGGTAAGTGATAATGAAGTATAAATGTGATTTCTGGAATATCCAGTCCTCTGGCTGCCAAATCTGTAGCGAGTAACAGTTGGTTGGTTCCATTCCTAAACTTCACTAGTGATTTTTCTCTGTCTATTTGTTCCATGTCGCCATGAAAACAAGAATGCTTGATGTTTTTGTTATTCAAAAAGTCACTCACACGATTCAATCCATCTTTGTAATTACAAAATATAATTCCAGGCTGATTCCCTAGAGCATTCAATAATTTCTCTAGGGTTTCAAGTTTGTCTTTTTCTGGCGAAAGAATAGTTTTTATAGCCAGTTTAGATCCACCAGATTGCTGCAAGTAATCAATAAATACGGGATCTTTTAATCCAACAAATTTTGGGATTTTGGCATCGGTTGTAGCCGAAGTCAGAATTCTTTGACTCACAAAAGGAAGAGTTTCCATTATTTCGGTCATTTCTCCTTCAAATCCTATTTCTAGTGATTTATCAAACTCATCAAGAATAAGAGTCTCGATAGAATTTAAATTATAATTATCTCTTCTAAAACGGTCGGCAATTCTACCAGGAGTTCCAATCAAAATTGCTGGCTTGTGTTTGAGGTCCAGTTTATCTAGCGATCCTGCTCGACCACCATACACCGCATTCACTTTGAAACCTGTTCCCATTTTTCGCACAACTTGCTCTATTTGTTGAGCCAATTCTCGCGAAGGAACCAAAATCAAAGATTGAATTTCATCACTTGATGTGTCAAGTTTTTCAATTAAAGGAATCAAAAACGCCAAAGTTTTTCCAGTTCCAGTAGGAGAGAGAAGAACCACATCCGATTTGCTACGAATCGTTTTTCGTGCCCTTTCCTGCATGGGATTAAGACTCTTTATTTCAAATTTATTTAAAATAGAACTGATAGAAATATCCTTTGACATTGAGGTTTGTTTTGTTTGATTTTTTCCTGATTGGAGTTAGGCGCAAGAGTTTAGCATTGCTTTTAATCCAAGTTGAATTTCTTTTTTAAGCTTTCTATGATTTCAACCTCAGTCTGTTTGTTTTTAGCAGTTTTGTTCGTTTCTTTTAACCAATTGTATTGGTTTTGAACAGTTACTGCTAGCTGTGTGTTTTTCCAATCAATAGTGTTTTCTGTAGCATGCTCAGTTACTATTGCCATGAATTCTTTTTGGTATTTGCTTTCGGTTACCTTCTTCGTAAATAGTTGCAAAGTCCATGAAGATACTGCAGGGAAGATGATCCCTTCTGATTCTTTTTCGCCTATCTTCCAAGCTATGGTGTTTCCTAGTTTTTCAACAGGAATTCGGTAAGAAAAGTCTACGTTTGAGATAGAAACAAATAGGATATTTTCTTTTATGGATTGTTTTATCATTGAGTTGTTTTGATGAAATTCGCCAATTATTTGTTACAAAGGTGGCTCATTGTATTTTTCTTTGTTTACAAAAATAGTGTTAAATCGGTTCGTTTTGACAGAAAGGTTTGTATTTAATTGATTAGAACTACAAGTTGGCTCATTGTGTTCTAATAAAATAGATTTTTTACTCAGGTTTTAATTCTTAAAAAGAGTAGTTGACATAAAAAAAGGAGAGAACAAATTTGTCCTCTCCTTTCAATCTTAAATATTCGATATTACTTCGAAAGCAACATATTTCTTTCAGAATATATTTTCCTGAAAAACTTATCTTTCAAATCATCGATAAAATAAATTGCTTCTCCTGTCGATTTCATTTCTGGACCAAGTTCTTTCGCTACTTCTGGGAATTTTTCGTAAGAAAATACTGGGATTTTTATTGCGTATCCTTCCTTTTTAGGAGTGAAATTAAAGTCAGTAAGTTTAGCGCCTAGCATCACTTTTGTGGCATAGTTAACGTAAGGTTCGTCATATGCTTTTGCAATAAATGGAACTGTTCTCGATGCTCTTGGATTTGCTTCAATGATATACACTTCATCATCTTTAATAGCAAATTGAATATTGATGAGACCAACAGTATTCAATGCCAAAGCTATTTTCTTTGTGTATTCTTCCATTTTGGTCAAAATCAAATCTCCCAAGTTGTATGGAGGAAGCAAGGCATATGAATCACCAGAGTGAATTCCTGCAGGTTCAATGTGTTGCATCATTCCAATAATGTATACATTTTCTCCGTCACAAATTGCATCGGCTTCCGCTTCAATTGCTCCACCCAAGAAATGATCTACCAAAATTTGATTGTCTGGCATGTCTCTTAAAATATCAACAACATGAGTTTCTAGTTCTTGTTCATTGATAACAATTTTCATTTTTTGCCCTCCAAGCACGTAAGATGGTCTCACTAGCAATGGGAATCCAAGCTCTTTTGATTTTTCTAATGCTTGTTCTGCGCTTTCTACAACTCCAAATTTAGGATAAGGAATATTTAGTTCTTCTAGTTTGTTTGAGAATCTTCCTCTGTCCTCTGCCAAATCCAGCGAATCGAATCCGGAACCAATAATTTTAATTCCATATTTCTCAAGTTTTTCAGCTAATTTCAGCGCAGTTTGTCCACCTAGCTGAACAATTACACCTTCAGGTTTTTCATGAAGAATGATGTCGTAAATGTGTTCCCAAAATACAGGTTCGAAGTATAGCTTATCAGCTGTATCAAAATCCGTAGATACCGTTTCTGGATTACAGTTTATCATGATGGTTTCATAGCCCATCTCTTTGGCTGCATAGATCCCATGCACACAGCAGTAGTCAAATTCTATTCCTTGCCCTATTCTG
>JAHEIE010000110.1 GCA_024639505.1 Crocinitomicaceae bacterium | reverse complement strand
CTACAAATTTTGAAACATGAGCCACTTCATGACTTTCGTGAACATCCGTGATAGTAGGAACTCTCAAATCTTTTCCTATTTGTTGCAGAATATTCAAAGCAATATCGTCACCTATTCCGGTAAAACTATCCAGTTTAGATCTGTTTGCTTTTCTATAACTTCCTTTAAAAATAAAGTCGATTCCGAGTTTATCACAAATTCGTTTTACTTCTTTTCCTATTTTAAAAGGAGTGATGTCGTCTTCTATGGCGCAAGGCCCGGCAATAAGTGTGAATTTTTTCATTTTGTTTCTGTTCTATTCTGAGCCCTGAGTGTTTCGATTTTTTATCGAAATGTATCGAAGGTCGGTTTTCTTAAGTCACCCTTCGAGACGATTTTTTTATCAAAAATCCCTCAGGGTTCAATTTTATTCTTCAAAGCATTCAACTTCCAACTTTGTGCTTCCAACTTTGGTCACTGAGCGAAACGGAGTAAAGTCGAATGTGCCAACTAACTCTCACCTCTCGCTTTACTCCCCAAGTATCCACTGTGGTGACGCAAAGCATATTGTTCCTTGGTGAAACCAATTTTTTTCATCAAAAGAACGATAATAATGTCTCCAATTACTGTCATTGCAGTAGTGGAAGTGGTAGGAGCAAGGCCTAACGGACAAACTTCTGCTGGCCCTCCCGTGTACAAAGTTACATCGCTAAACTGAGCCAAATCACCTTCCATACTTCCTGTAAGTCCAATGATTTTAATCTCGGGAAATAATCGTTTCACAAGCACTTCCAGCTCAACAATTTCTCTTGTTTTTCCTGAATTTGAAATGAGAAATAAAATGTCATTTTTTTGAACAATTCCTAAATCTCCATGCTGCGATTCGCTTGGGTGAAGAAATACTGCTGGAGTTCCAGTAGAAGCTAAAGTTGTAGCAATATTCACTCCAATTTGCCCCGCTTTCCCCATTCCGCTAATTACCACTTTACCACCTTTTTGGTGAACTTGCTCCTCAATAAGAGCAACGGCTTGTTCAAAGTTTTCATTCACTACCAAGTTTTGAAGAGCTTTCACCTCTTGGTTGATTATCTCTTGAATCGCGTCTTTCATAATTCCCTTAAATTTTCGTTCAAAGATAATGAAAACAGATAAGAATTAACGGTTGTAAGTTAGATTATAAAAAGGGGAGATTTTCTACATCTCTTTTAATTAAAAGAAGGTTTTTAATACTCAGTATGCTTTATTTTTGGTATATGTGCCACAGAATCTTGATAGTTGACTAAGCTGAATTCTTGTTTTATTTGTATATTTAAACAAATACAACTGCGCTATGAAGATTCAAACTATTCCCCAAACAATCGAAATTGAAGGAAGTAATTCACTCCTAATTTCGTTAGATGTTTCTATTAATTCATTGGGAATGAAAAATGCTCCTGTTGTTATTTTTTGTCACGGCTACAAGGGGTTCAAAGATTGGGGATGTTGGAATTTGGTGGCAGAAAAATTTGCTAATTCAGGGTTTAATTTCTTGAAATTTAATTTTTCACACAATGGTGTTACTTCTATCAAGAGAACCGAATTTGATGATTTGAATGCTTTTGGGAATAACAACTACACCAAGGAATTGTCTGATTTGGAATCAGTTATTAATTGGGTAAAATCCGAGAAATCGCAAGACCCATTATTTGACACAGATTCTATTTTTATTATTGGGCACAGCAGAGGAGGTGGAATAGTGAGTTTAGCCGCTGCTCAAAACGAAAACTTGAAAAGAGCTGTTGTTTGGGCGAGTGTTTTTGATTTAACAGCTAGATTGCCTAAAAATACAGAAGAATGGAAGAAACAAGGAGTTGTTTATCAGTTGAATGGACGTACAAATCAAGAAATGCCGCTTTTTTATCAGTTTTATGAAAACACGATTTTGAATAAAAAAGAGCTGTCGATAGCCATTCAAGGAAAAAAAGTTTCTATTCCATTTTGTATCATTCATGGCATGGACGATAAAGCTGTATCATTTGAAGAAGCAGAGAAATTACATGAAGTAATTCCTACTTCCGAGTTGATTTTGATAGAAAATACAGGGCATACGTTTGGGAGCTCACATCCCTGGAAAGAAAATCACTTGCCAAAAGAATTGAATGAAGTAGTAGAGGAAACTATTCGGTTCCTCAAAGATTAACGCTTTTTGAATTCTTTTAACAGTTCTTCTCCTACAATCTCAATATCAAATTCGATACCTACTTTTCGCAGCCTCACATAACCTCTGTAGAAATCGTCAAATTTTTATCGGCCAAAGTAGTGAATAAACCTCCCAGTATTTCAAATTTGTCTTTGCTTATTTTTTCGAGAGGAATACACACATTCATCGGAATATAAAACTCATTGTTAGCATCTAGCTCAATCACTTTACTTTGATTTATATTACTCACATGCAGTCAGTTAACCAACAGTTTTACCTCTGTTTTTAAAACCTCAAAACCCACATCATTTCGATTGTGGAAATAATCATTTGTACTCAGTTCCAGTTTCTTTTTATTGAGTTGCATTATTTTGTAATTGTTCAGTTTTACAAAATCAAGTTCGCTTGTAAGTGTAAAAGATGCCAGAAATGGAAGACTAAAGAGTAAGAGCGTTTGATGTTTCATTTTGGGTTAGTTTATTGAACAGATAGATAGTTTCTTGAGCTTCTTTCACATCGTGAACTCTCAAGATATTTGCTCCTTTTGTCAAAGCAAAACTGTTCAAAGCTGTAGTTCCGTTTAGTGCTTCGGTAGGTGTGTTTTGAAGTACTTTGTAAATCATAGATTTTCTTGAAACTCCAACTAAAATAGGGAGATTCATTAAAGAAAAATGATTCAAATTATTTAAAATTTCATAATTGTGTTCGATAGTTTTTCCAAACCCAAAACCAGGATCAATTAATATGTCATTTACTCCCATTTTTCTCAATAGCTCCACTTTTTTTGAAAGGGAAAAAAACACTTCGGTTACTACATTTTCATAAGTAGGATTTTCCTGCATTATTTTAGGATTTCCTTGCATGTGCATAATACAATAAGGTACTTGAAGTTCTCTTACTGTGGCAAACATGTGAGGGTCTAAATCGCCAGCCGAAATGTCATTGATAATGCTAGCTCCAGTATTCACAGCTTCGATAGCCACTGCGCTTCGGAAAGTATCTGCAGAAATAATGGCCTCTGGAAACTGGCTGATAATTTGCTTGATTGCTGGAACAACTCGTTCGATTTCCTCTTTTTCGCTTACTTCTTCTGCACCAGGCTTTGAGGAATATCCACCAATATCCAAAATTGTAGCTCCCTCTTTCAGCATTTGGTCAGCTTTTGCAATTATTTTATCTTCGTTGGAGAGGTTTCCTCCATCATAAAAGGAGTCGGGAGTTACATTTAAAATTCCCATTACAATTGGGGAATCAAGATTTAATAATTTACCTTTACAATTAATTGTCATACAAAATTTATAGAGTTATCATGAGTAATACTTCAAAGCAATACGACACAATAATAAGTAAATGCGAAGACATTTTTAGCAAAAAAACGAAAGATTACGGAACGGCTTGGAGAATTTTGAGAACCAGTTCACTCACAGATCAAATTTTTATAAAAGCTCAAAGAATAAGAACGCTGGAAGAAAAAGGAGTGAGTAAAGTAGGAGAGGGAATTGAAGACGAATTCGTTGGAATCATCAACTACTGTGTCATGGCAATTATTCAATTGGAATTGAAAGATAATTCTGAATTGGAATTGGAAACGGAAGTGGCCAATAACTTGTACAAAAAGTATTTTTTGGAGGCAAAATCGCTGATGGAAAAGAAAAATCACGATTACGGTGAAGCTTGGAGAGACATGAGAGTTTCATCTTTCACTGATTTGATATTGATGAAATTGCTGAGAGTAAAACAAATTGAAGACAACCAAGGAGAAACAATTATGAGTGAGGGAATTGATGCCAATTACTACGACATGATTAATTATGCAGTGTTTGCACTGATTCAAATGAGTGAACAAAACTAACTCGTTATTATCACTTTGTTAATTGCTCTTTCCATAAAGAGTATTTTATTATTTTAGTTAAAATTTTATACCACACACTATGAAGTACCTCGTTTACATTTCTCGAATTGTTGTTGGATCCGTATTTGTTGTTTCAGGATTGATAAAAGCAAATGATACCCTTGGATTTTCATACAAACTAGAAGAATACTTTTTGCCTAATGCTTTGGGTTCTTTTTGGACTATGTTTTATGAGTATTCTTTGCCTTTGGCAATTTTGGTATGCGTAGCAGAAGTAGTTTTGGGATTGTCTCTTATTTTTGGCACTAAATTCAAACTCACTGTAATTGCCATAACCGGATTTTTGGTGTTTTTTGGATTCTTAACCTACTACACAGCTCAGTGCGATCCTCACGAAATAATTACTTACACAAATAAAGCAGGTATAGAAGTCTCTGGAACACCAATGTGTGTGCTCGATTGCGGTTGCTTTGGCGATGCGCTTAAAGGTTCGCTGGGTCGTTCGCTTACTCCTTGGGAGTCTTTCCAAAAAGACATGATCTTGTTGTTTTTCACCATTTTCTTGTTTTTTGGATTTAAAACTCAAAAACTGAACAATGAAAGAAAAGATAAATTGCTAATTGGAGGTTCTTTGTTGTTCACAGCAGGATTTGCAGGATACGTATTTGGTTGGTGGATGCCGCTCAGTTTCTTAGCAATTGCATCGTTATTGTACCTTATTATCAAATGGTTTTATGTAAAAAAAGGAAGAGAGTGGATTATCATTTCTATGCTTATCCTGATCTCGGGGATTTTTTCTTGGTATACACTCAATTACCTTCCAGTAAAAGATTACAGACCATATGCTGTTGGGAATAATGTGGCAGAATTAATCAAAACATCTGATGATTACAGAGAAGAAATTAGGCAACTCAAAATTCAGGAAATAATGCCTGGCTTCCAGTCTCAAATGGAAAATGAATTC
>JAHEIE010000106.1 GCA_024639505.1 Crocinitomicaceae bacterium | reverse complement strand
TAATTAGCTATGACCCAAATGAAAATACATTTGGAGATTTTCATCATACGCACGAAGACAATATGAAAATCATTGATAAAAACACGCTCAAAGCTGTTGGACAAACGGTGACCGAAGTTGTTTATCAGGAGAGGTGATCGAGCCATTTTGTTAATAAAACACATTAAAATTAGTGTAAAATCAAATATTTGTGTACATTTGCATCGTAATAGAAGAAAGGAAGGAGCTGAATAGCTCCTTTTTTATTGGGATAAAAATGATACAAAAAGACACCGTACTCGCACTTATTAATGAGAAACTAGAGGAAAACCCTGAGTTTTATTTAGTTGATTTAAAAATTAGTAACTCTAGCAAAATTTACATTGAAATAGATCACAAAACAGAGCCTATTTCTATCAATGATTGCATTGCATTCAGTCGTCAGGTGGAGCACAATCTCGATCGAGAAGAAGAAGATTTTGAACTGGAAGTAACTTCTCCTGGTTTAAGTGTGCCATTCAAAGTAACTCAGCAATTCATCAAAAACATAGGAAAAGAAGTGAAAGTAATGTTGGCTTCTAGCAAAACTATAGAAGGTGTATTAGAAGAAGTGACTGAAAACGGAATAGTTCTGACGAACGAAACCAAAGAAAGAGTAGAAGGTAAGAAGAAAAAGATAAAAGTAAATAACGAATTCAAACTCTCGTTTGAAGAAATTAAAGAAACCAAAATAATAGTAAAATTTAAATAATTAAGGGATGGACAGTATCAATTTAATTGACTCATTTTCTGAGTTTAAAGAGTTTAAAAACATCGACAGAGTTACGATGCTTGGCGTATTGGAAGAGGTTTTCCGTGCAATGATAAGAAAGCAAAACGGAACAGACGAAAACTTGGACGTCATCATAAACGTGGACAAAGGAGATTTGGAACTTTGGATAAATAAGGTGATTGTAGAAGACGGAATGAGCGAAGACGATGCCTTGGAAATTGAATTGGCAGATGCTTTAAAAATTGAGGACGACTTTGAGATTGGAGAAGAGATTGCTATTGAAGTAAAGATTGAAGATTTTGGAAGAAGAAATATATTGGCTTTGAGACAAAACCTGATTAACAAAATCATGGAATTGGAAAAAGACAACGTATACAAAAAATACAAAGACAAGCTAGGAGAATTGATGACTGGTGAAGTGTACCAGATTTGGAAAAGAGAAATGCTTATCTTGGATGAGGAAGGAAACGAATTGATTCTGCCAAAAATGGAGCAAATTCCTGGAGATTTTTTCAAAAAAGGCGATACAATTAGAGCCGTTATCGAAAGAGTTGACCATATTAATAATTCACCAAGAATTATTCTGTCTAGAACTTCTCCGCATTTCCTAGAAAGATTATTTGAATTGGAAATTCCAGAAATTTTTGATGGATTGATTACTATCAAGAAAATCGTAAGAACTCCAGGAGATAGAGCAAAAGTGGCTGTAGAATCGTATGACGACAGAGTAGATCCTGTAGGAGCATGTGTGGGAATGAAAGGAGCAAGAATCCACGGTATTGTAAGAGAATTAAGAAACGAAAATATTGACGTAATCAACTACACAGAAAACGAAAAGCTATTGATACAAAGAGCTTTGAGTCCTGCAAAAGTTGGTTCTGTGGAAATTGTAGAAGAAACAGGAAGAGCAAACGTATACTTGCACCCAGATGAAGTTTCGAAAGCAATTGGTAGAGGAGGACAAAACATAAAATTGGCTGGTAAACTTACTGGATATGAAATTGACGTCTATAGAGAAGGTGCAGAAGATATCGAAGATGTCGATTTGGGTGAATTCTCGGATGAAATTGATTCATGGATTATCGATGAGTTGAAAGCTATTGGGTGCGATTCTGCTAAGAGCGTATTGGCGATTGGAAAAGCAGATTTAGTTCAAAGAACAGACCTTGAAGAGGAAACAATTGATGAGATTTTGTCAATTTTGAAGTCTGAGTTTGAATAAAATAATTTGAATTTCACCAAATAAACTATATTTTTAAGAAAAAGAGCAAAACAACATTACTACATGGCGGTTAAAAGACTAAGTAAAATAGCAAAAGAGTTGAACGTTGGAATATCTTCCCTAGTTGATCATTTGAAATCAAAAGGTGTGGAGATAGAGTCTAGCCCGAACACGAAAGTGGAGGAAGACGCATACAACATTCTTCTTGCAGAATTTGAGGATGCCAAAATAGAAAAAGCCAAAGCCAAAGAAGTGGTTGCAAGCAGGGAGAAAAAACCTGTTGTTGAAGAAGCTCCTAAAGTAGAAGAAGAAGTAATAAAGGTGAAAGTTGAGGAATTGAAAAAGCCTGAAATTTTGGGTACTGTGGATCTAAATCCAAAACCAAAAAAAGTAGAGTCTCCTAAACCTGAGCCAATTCCCGAACCAGTTCAAGAAGTAAAAGAAGAACCAAAGAAAGAGGAAGAGCCTATACCAGAACCTAAGAAAAAGGTAGAGCCAGAAACAATTAAAGCTTCTGCTGCTAAACTAGAAAAACTAGAAGTTCTTGGGAAAATTGATTTGGAAGCAACAAACAGGCCGAAGAAAAAAGCTGAAGCTAAGAAAGAAGAGCCCAAGCCGGTAGTTGCCAAAGAGGTGAAAAAGGAAGAGATTCCTGAGAAAAAAGAAGAACCAAAAACTGAAATTCCTTCTCCGGAAAAGCCTAAAGAAAAGGAAGAAGATTTAACGATAAAAGCGAAAGCGGATAGACTTACTGGTACAACCGTTTTGGGTAAAATTGAATTGCCTGTTGATAAGAGCAAGGAAAAATCGAAGAGAAAGAGAATAAAGAAAGTGAATATTGAAAAAACCATTAAGCGTGGTGGAAACAATAACAACAATAACAATACAAGAGGTAAAAAACCTCAAAAAGCAGAAATTACTCCTGAACAAATCCAAAAAGAGATCAAAGAAACTCTTGCACGATTAAGTGGTAATTCTGGAAAGAAAAAAGGAGACAAATACAGAAGAGAAAAAAGACAGGCTGTAGCCGACAAAAGAGAAGAGGATTTACAAAAGCAGGATGCAGAAAGTAAAATCCTGAAACTTACAGAGTTTGTAACTGTTTCTGATTTAGCTTCTTTGATGAATGTTACACCAACAGAGGTGATTTCAGCATGTATGTCTCTTGGAATATTTGCTTCGATTAACCAAAGAATTGATGCTGAAACTATTTCAATTATTGCAGATGAATTTGGATACGATGTAGAATTTATTTCTGCTGAAGATCAGATTGGTGTAGAGGAAGAAGAAATTGTGGATGCTCCAGAAGATTTAGTAGACAGAGCTCCTATTGTTACGGTAATGGGTCACGTAGATCACGGAAAGACTTCATTGCTTGATTACATTAGAGAAGCAAAAATTGCCGATGGCGAAGCCGGAGGGATTACACAGCACATTGGTGCTTACAAAGTAACTGGTAAAGACACAGGAAGACAAATTACTTTTTTGGATACACCGGGTCACGAAGCCTTTACTGCCATGAGAGCAAGGGGAGCAGCTGTGACAGATATTGCTATTATTATTGTGGCAGCGGATGATGCAATCATGCCTCAAACGAAAGAAGCAATAAACCACTGTCAGGCAGCTGGCGTACCGATGGTTTTTGCGATAAACAAAATAGACAAGCCAGGAGCAAATCCTGAAAACGTTAAAACTCAGCTTTCCGCCATGAACTTATTGGTAGAAGAATGGGGAGGGAAATACCAATCGATGGATATTTCGGCAAAAACTGGTCAAGGTGTAGAAGATTTACTTGAAAAAGTATTGCTTGAAGCAGAATTGCTTGAATTGAAAGCGAATCCGGACAGAAACGCACAAGGTGCAGTACTGGAATCATCTCTGGATAAAGGTAGAGGTTATGTAACCAATATCTTGGTAGAGAAAGGAACTCTAAAAGTAGGAGATATGCTATTGTCTGGGCATTTTTACGGAAAAGTAAAAGCAATGCACAACGAGCATGGTAAAAAAGTAAAAGAAGTTGGTCCAGCTACTCCAGTTTCTATCATTGGATTGAATGGAGCTCCAAATGCAGGAGACAAATTCAATGTGCTGGAAGATGAAAAAGAGGCAAAACAAATTGCTACCAAGAGAGAACAACTGCAAAGAGAGCAAGGTGTAAGAACGAAGAAACACATTACACTAGAAGAGATTGGAAGAAGACTTGCGATTGGAGATTTCAAGGAATTGAACGTGATTGTAAAAGGAGATGTGGATGGATCTATCGAAGCCTTGACAGATTCATTACTGAAACTATCTACTGAAGAAATTGCGGTGAATGTAATACACAAAGCCGTTGGGGCAATCTCCGAGTCGGATGTATTGTTGGCATCAGCATCGGATGCAATTATTATTGGTTTCCAAGTAAGACCAACGGCACAAGCAAGAAGAATTGCAGAAACAGAAGAAATCGACATCAGATTGTACTCAATTATTTACCAAGCAATCGAAGAAATGAAAGATGCAATGGAAGGAATGTTATCTCCAGACATTGTAGAAGAAGTTCTTGGAACTGCCGAAGTAAGAGATATCTTTAAGATTTCTAAAGTAGGAACAATTGCAGGTAGTTACGTGTTGGAAGGAAACATTACGAGAAGTGCGAAAGTAAGATTGATTAGAGATGGAATTGTAATTTACAACGGAAAACTAGCTACACTGAAACGTTTCAAAGACGATGTGAAAGAAGTGAAGTTTGGATATGAATGTGGTATCGCATTGGAGAAATTCAACGACCTTCAAGTAGGCGATCAATTTGAAGCTTACCACGAGGTAGAAGTAGCTAAAAAACTGAAGTAACACTTAAGTAATGAGTAGGATAAAAGCTCTTTTCGCTACGGGTAAATCTGCCATTGCGTCAAAAGATATACTTACATCCTATTTTGTTTCAAATTTTGGTGTAAAACCAAAAAACATTGAGCTGTTTAAGCAAGCTTTGACACACAAATCTGTGTCGGCCGACTGCAACAACGAACGATTAGAATATTTAG
>JAHEIE010000026.1:8021-26573 GCA_024639505.1 Crocinitomicaceae bacterium | reverse complement strand
CCGAGTGCCTTTTCAAAATACCTCACCGATTTTAACTCTTTCGAATTCACCAAACAAATAGAAATCCCGTCTTTACCTCCTCTTGCTGTTCTTCCACTTCGGTGTGTATAATATTCCTCCTTATCGGGCATTTCGTAATGAACCACATAAGCCAAGTCCTGAACATCTATTCCTCTGGCTGCCAAATCTGTTGCAACTAGCATTCTAATCGATTCATTCTTAAAAGCTCGCATTACCTTGTCTCTTTCTTTTTGCAATAAATCCCCATGGATTGCACCAGACGAAATGTTTTTTGCTTCTAATTGCTGAGCAAGAAGTTGTGTTGCTTTTTTTGTTTTACAAAAGATGAGTCCTCTGTTTTTTTGTTCCGATTTCAAAAACTGAATCAAAATATTGAATTTATCTGCATCGTCACACACCAAATATTGATGCTCAATTTTTTTGTTCACCACATCTCCACTCGTCTCTATTCTTTTGGCATCTGGCGCCATGTGTTGGTTTACAATTTGCTTAATCCCTTCTGGCATTGTTGCCGAAAACAACCACTTTGATTTTACGGAAATCATAAAGCCAAGTATCTCATCCAGTTCCTTTTTGAAACCCATGCTCAACATTTCATCCGCTTCATCCATAATTACGGTATGAACATGAGATAAATCCAGAGCTTTTCTTTTTACCAAATCAATCAATCTACCTGGGGTAGCTACAACAATGTGAGTCGGTCTTTTTAATTTTTCTATTTGTATATCAATGTATTGACCTCCAAAAACTGCTTCAGTAAAAACTTTGTCTGAGTATTTAGTGAATTTAAAAAGTTGTTTTGCAATTTGTTGTCCCAATTCTCTGGTAGGACATAAAATTAATCCTTGGATGTGGTCTTTGTTTGAGTCAATTTTTTCTAACAGAGGAAGACCAAATGCAGCTGTTTTTCCAGTTCCAGTTTGGGCTTGCCCAACAAGATCTGTATCAAAGTTTAATAGCATTGGTATTACTAATTCTTGAATTTCGGTTGGATTCACGATATTCATCTCCTTCAATCCTTTCACCAATTTTTTGCTAACTCCTATGTCTGTAAATGTTTTCACTTTGCTCTGTTTGATATTTGTACAAAAGTACATCAATTAAAGGGATTTCACGTCAGGGTATTCAGTCAAATACAATTACTCCTTTTTCAAAAACTCAACCGTTACATTTTCTATCTCTTCTAGCTGAAAAATTATTCCTTCTGCGCTAGGAATATCGTGTTTGAACTGAATCATGCAATCCGCTTCAAATACTTGGTTTGTGACTTCCAATCGATTCATTTTTACAAAATTCATCACCTCACTCATTTGAGGATATTCAAAGTTGATTTGATAATAATTTAGTTCTTCTTTTTCTATGATTTTGGTTTCGTCCAATGTTTCTTTGGTTGAAATTTTGTAAGCCGAAATGAGTCCTCCAACTCCCAATTTCACTCCGCCAAAATACCTTACCACTATAACTAATACATTGGTAACCCCAGCCGATAACAATTGACCATAAATTGGTTTTCCTGCAGAGTTTGTAGGTTCGCCATCGTCATTGGCTCGGTATCTTTCTTCCTGACCTAATCCCAATCTGTATGCGTAACAATGGTGACGCGCATCGCTGTGTTTCTCACGAATCTCGGCCAACCGAAGCTTTACATCTTCTTCATTACTCACTTCAAAAGCATAGCCAAAAAATTTGCTTCCCTTTTCTTTGTACAAACTTTGAGAAGGAGATTGAATGGTTTGATATGTGTATTCGCTTTTCAAAATACGGAAAGAAGTAAAATGGATACTAATGCGGTAACAATACCCAGCCAATTGCGAGTTGTTAAATTTTCTTGGTACAGAAAATAACCAACCAAAATTGCAAAAAGTAAAGTTCCGATGTTCATCATTGGCAAAACAGAACTAGAGTCTGTGTTTTCGTTCAATGATTTTACAAAATAATACAACCCAAAAGTATTTGGAATTGACAAAACTAATCCAGCAATAACGTTTTTTAGGTTTAATTTTACTCTTTTTACTGTCAACAAAATAATACCAAAAACAAAAGAAATGAAGAATGCCGCAATTACAAAATAACCAATTTCATTTGAACTAACGAACCATTTTTTCTGAGTAAAATTAATCAGTGTTTCGGCAATTCCTGTGAAAATAAAAATGAAAAAAGGATACAAAACCAACACTGAATTAGAGGATTTGACTCTATTTGCAGACTTGAATGTGAGTAAAAAAATAGAAAGTAAAGCCAATGCAATTCCCACTATTTTCCAAACATTAGTAGATTCACCAAAGTAGGCTACCGTGAACACAACTGGAAAAACTAAACTTATTTTATTGGCAAAAGTAGCCACAGAAACACCTTGATTTACAGCTGTTTTGGCAATCAAGAAAAAATTCAATAAAAACAATGCACCCACCACAAGAGCAGATTCAAACCAAGCTTGATGGTGGATTGTTAAAAGCTGACTGGGTGTGACAAACAAGACCAAACCCAAGGCGATTGCTCCAAAATAATTGAACACGATAGCAGTAAGTGTGTCTATGTTTCTTTTGTCAAATTCTTTGAAAAGTAACACAGAAAAAACAGGAAATAAAATAGCCAACAATATGGATAAACTCACGAATCAGGATTTTTATAGATTCTTATTTCATCCTTTTCTATCTGAAAACTATTGAACTCTGGCACATTGAATTTTGGTGCTTTTACTCCTTCTCCAAATTCCTTAAGCGAAGAAATGACAATTGCCTCATCCCACAATCCAGTGTCTATAAATGATTGTAAAGTTTGAGTGCCACCTTCCACTATCAATGATTGAATATTTTTTTCAACCAAAACATTCATAAGCTGAGGAAGAATTGGGATAGAATAATTCAACTTAATTCCCTCAACATTATTTTTCTTAAAATTTAATAAATTGTTTATCACAAAAGTATCAGCATCTTTCTCATAAATGGAGAAAGGGCCATTTGAATTCCAAGATTCAAGATTTTTATCAATTACAATTCTCACTGGATTTTCGCCAGGAAAATGACGAGTTGTAAGACTTGGATTATCCATCAAAACGGTTTTTTTTCCTACCAAAATCGCCATTTCTTTGGCTCTCATTCCGTGAGTAAATTGACTGGTTTGGGAACCAGAAATCCATCTGTCTTTGGTATGGGATTTTTTAGCTGGCGCAATGAAACCATCCTTAGTCTGCGCCCATTTCAAAACAATATAAGGCCTATTTTTTTCATGAAAAGTAAAAAAGCGTTTGTTCAGTTCTCTACATTCTGTTTCCAAAACTCCTACCTCCACTTCTATTCCATTTTCTATTAATCTTTCGATTCCTTTCCCAGCAACTTCCGAAAAAGTATCTACACAGCCAATTACCACTTTTGGAATGTTATTCTTCACAATTAAATCGGCACAAGGAGGAGTTTTTCCAGTGTGAGAACAAGGTTCGAGACTCACATACAAGGTAGATTTTGAAATCAAATCTTTCTTTTTTACCGAATTGATGCAATTCACTTCGCCATGACTCCCGCCAAATGGACTTGTAAATCCTTCGCCAATAATTTGATCATTGTACACCAAAACTGCACCCACAGATGGGTTTGGCATTGCACTTGGCAAACCTTTTTTTGCCAATTCTAGGCAACGTTTCATGTATGTTTCGGAAATACTCATTGGTCAAAAATAACCAAAATAAAACTGCCTAAAAACAAAAACAGAACCCATTGTCTGAAAATGAGTTCTGTTCTTGACGTAAAAAAGAAAAAAGAGATAGTATTTCACTATTTCTAAATTAAAAACGAAGGGACAAATAAAAGGGTTGCCTCGTTTTTATAAAAAGATTGAATTTTTGTTTGTTTTATTTTCTCGTTTACAAAAAAAGCGAGATGTTTCCATCTCGCTTTCCTTAATTAATAATTGATTGTCAATTATTTACCGATATATTCTTTTAAAGTAGAAATTTTTTCTTCTGCCTTTGCAATTTTAGATTCTTTTGAAATAATTTCTTCAATTGACCAAGATCCGTCAGCTTTTGCTGCTTCAATTTTTGCTCTTACCTCTGCGATTTTAGCTTCAGCATTTGCAATTTTGTTAGCTGCTCCAGATTTTTTTTCTTCGAGCATTGCTTCCTTTTCAGCTTTCAAGGCTGTAACCTCTTCTTTCTTTTTAGCTAATTTGTCTTTGTCGCCTTTCAATGCTTCCAATTCCTCAGTTCTTTTAGCTTTCAATTCAGCTTGCTTTGCCTCTTTTTCTTCTTTTATTGCCGATTCCTTCTCTTCTTTCATTTTGATTAATTCTGCTTTGTAAGAAGCAGTATCTTCAGCTATATCAGCTTTCAACTCTTCTTTTTTGGCATCCATTTCAGCCTTCATTTCATCTTTCATCCCTTTCAGTTCCGAACTCTTTTTATCCTTCAGATCTTTCAGTTCCTGCTTCACTTCCGTTTTTTTAGCGTTCAAATCTTCCTGTAGATTCGTTTTCTCAATAGGCATTTCTTTCAAGTCCTTTTTGACTTCTTGAAGATTCTCTTTTCCTACGGTAGCTTCAGCATTCGCCTTACTTTTTAATGATTTTAAATCTTGTGACATTCCAGTTGTTCCCACAGCAAGAGCACAAGCTAATATGATTAACTTTTTCATTTTGATTGTTATTTAATTAAGATTATAATTCGTTTACTAGATCGTCCAATTGATTCGTTGCTTCCTCTAATGCTTCAATTTCATTAGTCAAAGAGTCTGTCACAGCTTGTGTGTTCTCAATTTCATTTACTAGTTTTTCTTGCTCTTCTTGGTTTGCAGCATCGCCACAAGAGAAAAACAAAACTGCAGATAAAGCAGTAATCGTTAAGATGTTTTTTGTCATTTTTTATTAGTGTTAGATAATTTAATAAACCAAATGTAAGAATAAATTAAATACGTGCTATCAATTGAAGAATAAACTCTATAATCTTCCTTATCTTTGTGCTAAAATCAAGAATAATGTCAAAAAAACAGAACTCAACTTGTTCATTTTGTGGAAGAAAAAGAGAAGAGGTAAACATGCTCATTGCGGGATTGGACGGACACATTTGTGAAAACTGCATTACCCAAGCCAATGAATTGGTTGTACAAGAAGAATCTCATAGTCACAATATGGATTTGCAGGAGGACATTAAATTCTTGAAACCACAGGAAATTAAAAACAAACTGGACGATTATGTAATTGGTCAGGAAGATGCAAAAAAAATTCTATCTGTAGCAGTTTATAATCATTACAAACGATTACTAAACCCAGGAAGTGATACAGAGGAGGTAGAATTAGAAAAATCTAACATATTATTGGTTGGTAGAACTGGAACTGGAAAAACTTTGTTGGCAAAAACGATTGCCAAAATGCTGAATGTTCCTTTTACCATAGCGGATGCCACTGTATTTACACAAGCGGGTTATGTAGGAGAAGATGTTGAGAGTTTGCTCACAAGATTGCTGCAAGCTGCGGATTATGATGTGGAGGCGGCCCAAAAAGGGATTGTATTTTTGGACGAAATTGATAAAATTGGTAGAAAAGGAGACAGTCCTTCTATTACGAGAGATGTTACTTCTGAAGGAACACAGCAAGCATTGCTTAAACTATTGGAAGGAACGGATGTGAGGGTTCCGCCACAAGGAGGAAGAAAACACCCAGACCAAAAAATGGTTGAGATTGATACAAGGAACATTCTGTTTATTTCGGGAGGAGCTTTTGATGGAATTGAAAGACTAATTGAGCGAAGAATTAAAACTCAACCTCTTGGATTCGGAGCAAATTCTGAGGACATTGAAGAAGATAATTTACTCGATTTTTTGAGCCCTCAAGATGTAAAATCTTTTGGTTTAATTCCCGAATTGATAGGTCGTTTCCCTATTCTTACTCACCTAAATCCTTTGGATAAAGAAGCACTGAAAAGAATTCTTACCGAACCTAAGAACTCTTTGCTTAAGCAGTACACCAAATTATTTGAACTGGATCATGTTCAATTGAGTTTTGATAAAAAAGCCTTGGATTTTATTGTAGATAAAGCTGTAGATTACAAGCTGGGAGCTAGAGGATTGAGGTCCATTTGCGAGGCAATATTGACTGATGCCATGTTTGAAATCCCATCCAACAAAGAGATTAAAAAATTGAAGATTACTGAATCATATGCTAAAAACAAATTCAGCAAATCGAAATTGAGTAAACTCAAAACTTCGTAAAGAAGGCATACCAGACTATTTCAATCTTTTTTGTAAATTGTAGAGAACTATCTACTCTATGGAAACTTAGTGTTCCATTAATTTTGCAAAAATAACCGAAACTGACTGTGAAACACAACACAAATCTTACCGAAAAACTATCGATTAAAAATTGGTCTGAAAAGGATCAGCCGAGAGAAAAGCTAATGACTCAGGGCCGGCAAGTTCTTTCGGATGCCGAATTGATTGCTATTTTGATTGGGAGTGGAAACAGAGAAGAAAGTGCTATTGAGTTGTGCAAAAAGATATTGAACAATTCCTCGAATAACCTAAATCAGTTGGCAAAACTAAGTGTAATTGATTTGATGAAATTCAAAGGAATTGGCGAAGCAAAAGCTATTAGTATTGTGGCTGCTCTAGAATTGGGAAGAAGGAGAAAAAGTGAGGCCGTAATTGATAAAGTAAAATTGTCATCGAGCAAAGAGGCTTACGAATATTTGAGACCAGTTCTGGAAGATTTACCCCATGAGGAATTTTGGATTTTGTTTTTGAATAGAGCCAACAAAATCATTGGCAAACAAATAATTGGTCGTGGTGGAATCTCGCAAACAACGGCTGATGTCAAAATTGTTTTTAAAAAATCAATCGACAAACAGGCTTCTGCCATTATCTTAGCACACAATCATCCTTCGGGAAATATAAAACCGAGCGAAAGCGATATTCAATTGACAAGAAAAATAAAAAATGGATCTGAGTTGTTGGATATTCAAGTTTTGGATCACCTTATTGTTGGCGATGGCAATTACTTTAGCTTCAACGACTCGGGAATGATGTAAAATAGTTACAAGGAAACTCTACTTAACTTTTCGCTCATGTGATTGAACAATGTTGTAAGTGGTTTTTCTATCATCATTTTAAGGAAAGTATTTACCCTAGCTTCACAAATCAAATAAGCTTCAGAGCTATTTTCACCGGTTTGATCAATGTATATGTTCAAGTCAAAATCTATGGGTGAATCTTCTTTCGAAATTAATTTTATTTCATTGTGAGGAACAGAACTGTCTTTCTTTAAAGTCAAGTTAAATCCCATCATTTTGAATGAACATTCGTCATAACTCCCCTTCCACTCTGTGAATTTTCCTTCTGGCAATAAACTTTCTACATTGTTCAAATCCATCAAAAAATCGTACACCGCTTTTTGACTATTACTAACTGCTGTTTTGGTACTTTCAATATTCATAAACTTATTGTTTAAATGCTTTGATAATTCTTTTCACTAATCTATGACGAATAACGTCATTTTCATCTAATTCTACAATAGCAATTCCGTCAATATCTCTCAAAACCGCCAAGGCTTTTATTAGTCCCGAGTTTTGGTTCCTTGGCAAATCGACTTGAGATGGATCACCATTTACGATAAACTGAGCATTTCGACCCATTCTTGTCAAGAACATTTTAATTTGACCTTCTGTAGCGTTTTGAGCCTCATCCAAAATTACAAACGCATTATCCAGCGTTCTTCCTCTCATAAAAGCCAAAGGAGCAATTTGCACAATGTTGTTCTCGATGTAATCTTCGAGTTTTTCGGCAGGAATCATATCTCGCAATGCATCGTAAAGAGGTTGCAGATATGGATCTAATTTTTCTTTCAAATCACCTGGTAAAAAACCTAAATTTTCTCCTGCTTCTACTGCAGGTCTTGTCAATATGATTTTACGAACCTCTTTGTTTTTTAAAGCCCTTACAGCCAAAGCCACGGCTGTGTATGTTTTTCCTGTTCCGGCAGGTCCTACAGAAAATACCATGTCGTTCTCAAAACTGGCTTCTACAAGTCTGCGCTGATTGTGTGTTCTGGCAATTACTTTTTTTCCATTATTGGCATGAACAATCACCAAATCCCCTTTTGAATCCTTCACCGTCTCGTGTCCATTTTCTCCAAGTATACTTTCTATATCGCCTTCGGTAAGCGAATTGTATTTGAGAAAATAAGTTGTCATCAACTTAATCTTTTTAATAAATAAATCAATTTGATTTTCGTCCCCTAATAATTTGAGCGTCCTTCCTCGCGACACAACTTTCAGCTCTGGGAATCGAGCTTCTACAATTTTTAAAATACTATTGTTTACTCCTAATAAGTCAATAGGTTCTATATCCGTAATGGTAAAAGTTTTTTCTGTCAAATGTGTTGATATTTATAGATTCTGTGTTCTTTGAATAAATATAAATAAATTCGGTACAAATAATTCAAAACCTGCATTTAATTCTTAATTTTGATAAAGAATTAACAATCAATTAAAGAGAAGAATTCGCATGGCAATAATTACTTTAACAACCGACTTGGGCATTGAGGACTATTATGTCTCCGCTGTAAAAGGAAGTATATTAAAAGCTATGAATGGGGAAGTTACGATTGTAGACATCACCAATAAGATTAAAATTTTTGACATCAGAAATGCCGCATACACCATTAAGCATTCATTCGAAAATTTCCCAAAAGGAACCATTCACATTGTTGGAGTGGATTCTGGAATTTCAATCTCTAGGCAAGCTATTTTAATGGAGTACAAAGGACATTATTTCATTGGTGCCGACAATGGATTGTTCTCCTTGATTTACGATTCTGCTCCGAGCTATTTTTATGAACTCAATTTGGATATAGACACCAATGTGCTGACTTTTCCTACGAGAGACATTTTTGCAAAAGCTGCTTGCCATATTGCCAGAGGTGGTACACCCGAATTTATCGGAAAAAAAATTGAGAAGATTGCAACCTTTCAAAAGCCAATACCTCAAACCCAGGAATACTTCATCCGAGGCTCTGTAGTTCATATAGATTCATACGGAAATGCAATTACCAATATTTCAAAAAAATTATTTGATGATATTGGTAAAAAACGAAATTTCACTATTGGTTTTAGAAACTATGAAGTAAAAGCTCTTTGCCAAACCTATTCTGATGTGGGTGACGGAACAAATTTAGCGCTATTCAACACTGGTGGAAATCTTGAAATCGCCATAAACAGAGGAGTTGAAGGTTATGGAGGTAGTGCTTCTCAACTTTTAGGATTGAAAGAAGATGAAATTGTAACCGTAACTTTTAACAAATAGGATCATGCTTATACGAATCGTAAAACTTACTATTCATCCAGATAAAATTGATGAATTCAAATCTATTTACGAAGCAAACATGGCTTTTATTAAAGATAAAAAGGGCTGTGAAAAACTAGAATTATTACAAGAAAAGGGGAGATATTCCAATGTGGTAATGACCTATAGTTATTGGAATTCGGAAGAGGACTTAAACGCTTACCGAGATTCTGATTTGTTCCTTAAAATTTGGAAAACAGTAAAACCTCTATTTTGCGCTAAACCCGAAGCTTGGAGTATGGAAAGGAAATTTGAATTATAAAAAAACCACCAAACTTCCATAAGGTGGTTATCTTTAATTTAGATTTTAAGATTAAGCTTTCAACAAACCTTTGTAAGCCTCTTTATATTGAAACATTAGAAATATAGTAAGCAATAAAAATACGGCTGCTCCTCCAATGTTTGCTGGATCCATAAATAAATGAACAAAAAATGCATTGATCATTACCGCAATCAATGCTATAAGCATCAAGGGTGCAAACTTATTGATGAGTAAAGAAATACCTGCTACCAGTTCTATAGCTCCCACCAACGGCATGAGATAAACGGAGGCGGCTGCCCCTGCGTTCCATATGTTCATGGCTTCTGGCATTTCTCCCAAATCCATCATTAAACTAGGTACAAATTTGGTTAAACCAAAAAACACCATTCCCAGTCCAACTAGGATTCTGATTACTAAAGTTAATTTTTTCATGATTGTTAGTTTTATTGTTTAGTAATTATACGAATAATTTTGGATTGACTTACAAGTAAGAATAATCCTTTTTAACAATAACTGTATCTTTTCAACTTTCATTCTGAACTTGATTCAGAATCTTGAATAGAATATTTCACTTTTTCTTCTTTTTTCCTTGAACTCCGAATTCCTCAGTACAAGCTCTAAAAAAAATCAAAAAAGATGGAGACTTCTCGAAATTTACTGAAAATAACCTGCTACTTCAGGGACACCCTTCGATACTCTCCCTATCGGTCGAACTCAGGGTTCGATTGAATTTTAAAATATAGTCCGTTTTCTTACTATAAATTTCAAAGGGACGAGGTTATTAACCTAATTTTATTGAAACCCGAACTTTTCGTCAGTGTGATACAGATTCGCAAGTAACTTCAGAACTATCTCTAGTCCTTAGTGGAAAAAGTAAGTGAGTCATTAACCAATGTACCCCACAGCCATTTCCAACACCTTCTCAATTCCAGCTGGATTACTTCCACCTGCTGAAGCAAAGAAAGGTTGTCCTCCTCCTCCACCGTTGATTTCTTTGGCGAGTTCTCTTACAATATTTCCTGCGTGTAAATCTTTGGATTTTGACAGTTCGTCCGAAACCAAAACAGTAATATTTGCTTTTCCACTATTCTCATTACATAGAACCAAAAACAAATTATCCATCTCGGCCTTCAATTGAAAAGCTATCGTTTTTATTCCTTGTGGATCCAAGTCCACTTTCTTAGCCAAGAAATTCACTCCATTTAACTCAGAAATTTCTTTGATAAGTTCTCCTTTCATGTCGCCAGCTTTGGCGGCATTCAATTTCTCTATTTCTTTACTCAGTTTATTGTTTTGTGTCATCAAGTCTTCCACAGCCTTTTTCAAGTCTTTAGGGAATTTCAATAGCGCATTTAGTTCATCTACCAAGGTTAGTTTGTCATTCACAAACTTGTCGGCTGCTTCGCTCGTTATTGCTTCTATTCTTCTTATTCCTGCAGCTGTAGAACTTTCCGAAATTATCTTGAATAACCCAATTTTTCCTGTGCTTGAAACGTGAATTCCTCCACACAATTCGATAGAATGGCCAAACTGAATTACTCTCACCAAATCTCCATACTTTTCACCAAATAATGCTTTTGCTCCCAATTCTTGAGCTTTTTTCATTGGTGTATTTCGCATTTCATTTAAGTGAATGTCTTTGCGAATTTCTGCGTTTACTCTTGTTTCAATTTCTGCCAACTCCTCGTCTGTTACTTTACTAAAATGAGAAAAATCGAACCTCAAGTACTTCTCGTTTACCAACGAACCTTTTTGTTCCACATGATCGCCCAATATATCTTGTAAAGCCTTGTGAATCAAATGTGTTGCTGAATGATTGTTGGCAGTTAAATTTCTTTTCTTTGCATTTACAACTGCCTTAAAAGTTAGCGTTAAGTCATCTGGTATTTTATCTGCGTAATGCAAAATCAAACCATCTTCTTTCTTGGTATTGGTAATAAAAACCTTCTCTTTGTCAGATTCTATAAAACCAGTATCACCCACCTGTCCTCCGCCTTCAGCATAGAAAGGAGTAAAATTGAATACTAATTGGAAAAACTCTTTCTTGTTGGCTTTTACTTTTCTATATCTTGTAATATAAACGGTAGCTTCCGTTGCATCATATCCAATGAATTCCTGAACATCGTCTTCTTTCAATACAATCCAATCCGAAGTATCTACTTTACTCGCTTTTTTACTCCTGTCTTTTTGTTCTTGAAGGCATTTTTCAAATTCTTTTTCGCTTACCGAAAATCCATTTTCTTGCCCAATAAGTGCTGTTAAGTCAAACGGAAATCCGAATGTGTCATACAATTCAAAAGCATCTTTCCCTTCAATTTTCTTGATTGATTTGTTGTTTTCCATCAAATCATCCATTCGCTTGATTCCTTGCTCCAAGGTTCTGTAAAACGAAATTTCTTCTTCTTGAATTACCTTGGTGCACAATTCTTTTTGTGAAATAAGTTCAGGAAATGCATCTCCCATTTCACTTGCCAAAACTTCAACCAATTTATGAAAAAACGGTTCTTTCAATTCTAATACTTGATATCCATAACGAACTGCTCTTCTCAATATTCTACGAATCACATAACCTGCGCCTGTATTGGAAGGCAATTGCCCATCTGCAATTGCAAATGCCAAAGTACGAATATGATCGGCAATTACTCTTATTGCAATATTTGTTTTTGTTTGCTCGTCCGAGTGTCCTTCGCCTTCTTTGTATTTCTTTCCAGCTATTTCTTCTATTTCTTTTATTAAGGGAGAAAAAACATCTGTATCGTAATTGGATTTTTTACCTTGCATAGCCATTACCAATCTTTCAAATCCCATTCCTGTATCTACATGCTGTGCAGGCAACGGATGCAACGAACCATCTTTGATTCGATTGTATTGCATAAATACTAGATTCCATATCTCAACCACTTGAGGATGGTCTTCATTTACCAATTCTTTTCCTCCAATCTTGTCTATTTCAGATTGATCTCTCAAATCTACATGAATCTCGGAGCAAGGTCCACATGGCCCTACTTCACCCATTTCCCAGAAGTTGTCTTTCTTATCTGCCAATATGATTTTATCGGCATCCACAATTCCACTCCAAATGTCCTTAGCTTCTTGGTCTAGACTTGTTCCGTCTTCTTTATCTCCTTCAAAAACAGTTACGTACAATCTGTTTTTGTCCAATTTATACACCTCAGTCAATAATTCCCAAGCCCACTCTATAGCTTCTTTTTTGAAATAATCACCAAACGACCAGTTCCCTAACATCTCAAACATGGTGTGGTGGTATGTATCTACCCCAACCTCTTCCAAATCATTGTGTTTTCCTGAAACTCTAAGACACTTTTGTGAATTAGCAACACGTGCATCTTTTATTTCTTTGTTACCCAAAAATAAATCTTTGAACTGATTCATTCCGGCATTGTTAAACATTAAAGTTGGATCATTCTTTACCACGATTGGCGCAGAATCTACAATTTTGTGTTGTTTAGATTCAAAAAAGTCTTTATACTGTTGGCGTATTTCCTTTGAGGTCATTTTGGTCATTTACTATTGATGAACAAAAATAAGATAATTGCTGTAAATAAGAGTTTAGAATAGAAATTTTAAGCAACAGAAAAGAAAGCCAACAGCGGATTTAATAATAGAACATTGCTGAGCTTAAAATTTATAATGAACTCCTACATTAAGTAAGGTATAAAAATTAAAAGAATCTCCACCTCTACTTGCAACAAGATGCTCTTTGTACAATTCTGTCTTGAAACGATAATCTTCATTTACAATGAGCTCCAATTCACTAGCAAGAGTAACAAATGACGTGAAATAAAACTGTGGCGAAATATTCAGTTTAAACCCCAATCTTAGGTTTACACCTCCGGTAACGTAATTAAAAACGGTGTTGAGTTCATTTATATTTTCCCAAGGATTTTCATTGTTTGCCGCACCATAATCAAAATATGAAAATCCATTTTCTTCAATGGTATCGATTCCTGCCTCTATGATAGACTGAAAAGTTTCATATCTTCTGTGACCTACTGTGGCATCAACTCCCCAAATCAAATTTAATTTCCAAACAGTAAAAGATTTTTCTACCCCAATTTCTAGTCTCTGGTAATTTCCGAAGCCACCTCTGTTTCTAGAAACACCAATAAGAGGAAGTGCTGTATCATTTGTATTAAAAAACATATAATCATTAGATCCATAATACCCATAATCAGTATTACCGCCAAGGTTAAAGTTTACTCTTAAATTGTACTTAGAATCTTGCGAAAATCGTCTGTATGTCATACCAAAGTTTGGATTTCCATTTCCGATTCCCAAATCTAAACCGAAGGAATTCTTTTTTTGGTTTTCTTCTATTTGAGAATAACTAGGCTGAAAAAATGCTAATAGTAGAGCAAAGACAAATAAGTTTTTCATTTTTAATTACATTTAGGGGATTAATGTCCAATAACGATTTTTTTACAGAAGTTATTACGCAAAACAAAAATATATGAAAAAAGTAATTTTTTATCTTTCAACTCTTTTTATTTTGGCATCTTGTGCCTCATCAAGATTTGTGGAGCCTCTTAAAAAAGGTGAACAAGTTGTTGCGCTTGATGTTGGAGGACCAACTATCGAGTTTGGGGGTGCAGTTATCCCTATTCCATTAAGTTCTATTGTGTATGCTCACGGAATTGACACCAACTTAACAGTTTTTGGAAGTGTTCATGTAACTTCCCTTTTGTTTGGTAATATTCAAACTGATCTTGGAGCAACTTACCGTTTTTTTGAATCTAAAAAATCATTTCTTCCCTCTTTGAGTACTTCAGTAAATGGGAATGCAATTTATGACATGAATGATTCTAAATTTAAATTTTGGCCTCAGCTAGACCTCAACGCATATTGGAACTTTGGAGAAAAAGACCATTATGTTTACGCTGGTGTTTCCAACTGGTGGGAACTGGCCGATGTAAGATCTCAAGAACGAGCGCAACTCGACAGGTGGCTTGTAAATCCACAAATAGGTTTAGTAATCAAAACAAATAAATGGTTTTATTCACTAGAAACAAAATTCTTAGGACCAAGCCACAACAATGTCAATTTATTTGTCCCTTATTTTTCTCTTCTCGGAGAAAAAGGCGCTAGTGCAATATACTTCGGAATTGGCAGAAAATTTTAATCTAACTAACTTTTATACAAATGAAATATTTATTCTACACACTCATTATTCTGTTCCTTTCTTCTTGTTTCAAAATGGATGAACTTCCATTTTTAGGGGAAAAAATATCCGAATATCAATTTGAAAATTATCAAGGCGAAAAGGATATAACTTTGCCTGCAAGCTATAAAATAGCAGACAGCAACATTCATCTTATGACATTAAAATCAAAACTACCCGATGAAACATCAGGAGAAACGATTTATGCTGTTTACATAGGGAACATAAATACCATAAGCAGTGATACAGTAATAGTATATTGCCATGGTCAATCCAAACACATGGATGCTTATTGGCAAAGAGCCAAATTATTGGCAAATACAGGAAGTAAAAACAGGTATGGAGTTCTTATGATGGATTACAGAGGTTATGGTTTATCAACGGGAAAATCGACCGAAGAAACTTTGTACCAAGATGTAAAATCTTGTCTAGACTGGTTGGATTCTAAAAATGTACCGAGCAGCAATGTAATTATGTATGGGTTTAGCTTGGGTACAATTCCTGCTATTGATTTATCGGCATTTTACAACATTGCCAAACCAAATAAATTAATCTTGGAAGCGCCAATGGCATCCGTTGAAAACTTAACAGAAGAGGCATTATTGATTGATGTCTCCTCTACTTTTTTTACTAGTTTAAAATTTGACAACGTAGAAAAAATAAAATCAGTTTCTCAACCCTTACTTTGGATTCATGGAATAGATGATGATTACCTCTCTATTTCCAATGGCGAATTAATTTACGAGCGGCACAACGGCACCTACAAAGAGCCTCACAGAATTGTAGGAGGAAACCACGGTGATTTACCCTTAATTATGGGTTTTACAAATTACAGCAACAAATTATTCCAGTTCATTACTCGCTAATTTTCATTGATTTAAAAGAATTATTGTTGAAACAAAAATATAACTGACCAACTCTTAACAACCAATTTGTTTTTTATCTAATTTCGTCAGCTTTTATTTAAAAAACAAATGATACATCCTAAAACAGAATTGCGCTACATCAGCAAAGAAGTGGGATACGGAGTGGTTGCAACCGAGTTTATTCCTGCTGGAACTATTACTTGGATTCAAGATAAGTTGGACCGTGAATTTAGCTTAACCGACATACAGGCCATGAAGCCAATTTATCAAGATATTTTGGATTTCTTTACCTTCCGAAACAACAAAGGAAACTTTGTATTGTGCTGGGACAATGGTCGCTATGTAAATCATAGTTTCAACTCCAATTGTTTGTCTACGGCTTATGATTTTGAAATTGCAATTCGCGACATTCAACCAGGCGAACAATTAACAGACGATTATGGTTACCTCAACATTTCATCTCCTTTTAGAGGAATAGATGAGGGTACGAAAAGGAAAGTTGTATATCCAGATGATTTGGTAAAATATTACAAAGTATGGGACAAAAAAATTGAAAAAGTATTTTCGAATATCATTGAATTAGAACAACCTCTTGTATCGCTTATCGAAGAAGAAAAATGGCAAAGAATTGAAACCATTATTAAAGAAAAAAGACCTTTAGATTCCATTCTTTCTATCTATTTCCCACAAAACAATACAACCAAATAACGATGGCAACACCTATCCCTTTCGAGGAGTTTTCTTTCGAACAAATTGAAGAATTTGCCGAAAAAGAGTTTTTAATTATCGATGATTTCTTACCATCAGAAATGGCCGAGAAATTATTGAATGAACTAAAATACTGGAGAAAGGAAAACAAATTCAAAAAGGGAGGTATTGGGAAATCTGTGGCTCATACCGTAGCTGAAGAAATAAGACGAGACGATATTAAATGGATTGATAAAAAATCTTGTTTGCCCAATACAAGTGAATATTTAACATACTTAGAAAAACTGAGTTCTACTCTCAACAGAAATTTCTTTTTGAGTTTGAAAGATTCTGAAGCTATGTATGCTATTTACGACAAGGGTGCTTTTTACAAAACTCACCGAGATCGATTTAAAACTCAACCTCACAGGGTAATCTCGGTAGTATTATATTTGAACCAGAAATGGGAACATGAACATGGCGGTGAATTAGTGATTCATAAAGAAGGAAAAGAAAAAACGGACTCAATTTACATTGAGCCCGTTTATAACAGATTGGCTTTATTTAAAAGTGAACTTCTACATGAAGTTGTTCCATGTAATAAGAGAAGATATAGCATAACTACTTGGTTAAAAGACCAATTGAATGAAGTTAGCTTTTTATCTATTTAGTATTGTGTAACAAAACTTGAATCGGTGAGCGTCAACAAAAATGCTTTTAAATCAGCTTTTTCTTGTGGCGTTAGAACAACTCCTCCTGCTCCAGCATTTTTTAATAAAGGAGAAATGGTTGGAGAAATTTGTAATCCTGTGCTGTAGTGATCTATCACTTCATCCAATGTTTGAAATCTTCCATCATGCATGTAAGGAGCTGTAAATGCCAAGTTTCTCAAGCTTGGAGTTTTGAATTTTCCATTGTCCGCTGGATTACCCGTTACATCGCCTAAACCATTGTCGGTGAAAGTTGCATCTAGACCATTGTTGTGAAATAAATTATCAGTCCAAAGTGGATTTGTAATGTCTCCATGACAATGGAAACAATCTGCCCCCGATTCACTCATAAACAAATCATATCCAGCAAGCTCCGAGGTTGTCAAAGCAATTTGCCTCATCGAATATTTATCGAACCTAGAGTTTCCCGAAATCAATGTTCTTTCGTACTGAGCTAATGCTTTTGCCGCAAGCAATGAATCAATAGTGGAAGTTCCAAAAGCTGCTCTAAACATTCTAGGATAGTCTGAATCAGCTTGTAACTTTGCCACTACATTGGACCATGTGTCGTGCATTTCTATCGGATTTGTTACAGGTTCCAAAGCTTGAGTTTCCAAACCATTTGCTCTTCCATCCCAAAAGAATTTTCCATTGAAATTCCACGCATGATTAAAAATAGGCATTGCATTTCTTGTTCCAGCAATCCCGTCTATTCCGACACTATACCTAAGGGTATCATCAAAAGATTGAGAAGGCAAATGACAACTTGCACAAGCCTGAGTTAAGTCATTAGATAACTTTGGGTCAAAAAACAGCTTTTTCCCCAGATTCACCCCTTCCACTGTTGTTGGATTATCCGCAGGAATTGTTGGCGCTGGCAAAAACCTACTAAAAGAAGCAGGGATATTTAAAGCCATTGGTGTTGGAACTCCACTTTCCGTGTAGTCGCAAGTTCCATTATCTACCTTTGCTTTGTAATCATAGTTCACAGCCAGCTCATCCGTGCAACCTTCCCTTCGGCAAGAAGGGAAAGTCAAACCAATTGCAATTAGTGTAAATATGAAATAAAACTTTTTCATAGGTTCAATTATAATTCAGGAGCAATAGTTCCCAAAGAAAATACCGTTTTTCCATTTTGATTCATCAATTTTTGAGCTGTGTAATTTGGCATCAACATCATGTAATATTGGTTCAAATCCCACAAAACAGGATTTTTAAACCACTCTTCTATATTCATATCAATGTCAATATTCATTCTCTCGCCAGATTTCACCTCAAATCCTCCATTAAAATCCCATAATCTTACTCTAAAATGATTTGCTTCGTGCACTCGAGAAGATCCAACTACCTTGGATGCAGTTCCGTTGTGGAAAGCAAACCCTTTCGTTGTTCCAGTATTATCTGTAAACATTCCTTCAAATTTCAAGAAATGATATCCTCCACCAATCATCATTGGCCAAGACCAAGATGCGGCATTCAAATCGGTATATGCACCGTCTCT
>JAHEIE010000026.1:0-8011 GCA_024639505.1 Crocinitomicaceae bacterium | reverse complement strand
CTGTTGTCTTCTTCATCAAAACCAAATGTCATTGAGACTCCTGTATATTTTCCTTCTGGAACCATCACTTCTGGCGTATAAAATCTTGACAACGGCTTATCCATATCTACGAAATTATATCCTCCCAAATCAACTTCACTTCCGTCTGTTTTGTGCAATGTTATTTTTGAAACTAAGTATTGTAGTTTCGAAATGGTGTGAACATTTCCCTTTTGGTTGGTATAAAGAGTGGAAGATAAATCGGTACTTTTCACCTCGCTTCCATTGTATTTTTGCTTAAAAACAAAGCTTACTTCTGTTTCTGCTTCCATTTTTTTATCTATCACCAAATCCTCTTCTTTACAAGAAAATAGGATTGTTGAGAATAGTAATAGAAATATTGAATTTTTGATTGTAATGTGTTTCATTTTAGATAGTATTAATTAATGTTATTAAAAATAGTTTAAAAATTGTCCTTTTACGAAAAAAGTTCACCAAACCATGCGCTTTTTTCATGATTCATTTCGTTTATTATTGATTAAATAGCTAATCCCAAACTGAAATCTATTCCTAGTGTCCAGCTGTAACGAGCCGTTTAATTTATTTATAAGTGTGTGTTGATACAAAGCTTCCAGCTGAAAACTTTTGACAAACACTTGAATTCCAGTTGCTCCAAATAATAAAGAGCCTCCCGTATTGTCTTCGTAGTTTCGTTCTTCAATATCCTTATTCCCTTGTTCTACGTATGTACCGATATAAGGAAGTAGGATTACTCCTTTCCTCTTTATCGTGTAAAATAGATTCAAAGTTGAATTCAATGTATTTCCAAACATATAATCTGCTTTTTGATTGTATGTATTCATTTTATAATTGGAAGTAAACATGAGTCCCGTTTTTTTATATTTCAGAATGTAATCCAACGAAAACAGAAAATCAAATGTTCCTGTTCCTGCCTGAATATCATGTTGTACAGTAGTACCGTTGTTCGTAAAATCGTATTCTCCCAAGCGAATTTTTATTCCTCCTCCCAGAGTTACTCTGTGATTGGATTTTTCTTCCTCTGTAAAATTTGTTCTTACCAAGTTGTACTTTCCCAAAACAAATGGATCGCCCAAACCGGAAACCACAAACTGACTCGCATTATTTATCACCCTTTCGTTTCTTAACACGGGCAGCGAACCGATCAGTCTTATTCGGTCATTAAAGTTATAGACTCCTCTCACATCCATCACGGAGTAAGTTTCTGTGTGAGTTTGCCTCCATTCCAGGTAACAATATTGCTCCACTATGTCTGCTCCCACTTGTGTTTGGAACTGGTGTATACACCAACGTAGAGAATGTTTTTGTTGCAAATCGATGTCTGTACAATAAAGAAATTCTGTTTTTTGTATCGTCTGGGGTAAGACTCACGGACATATTACAAATGTCGCAAGACAAACCATTGAATGCTAGAAATAGCATACAAATACCAAGCAATTTTTGCATGATTTTTTATTTTATCTGAATAAGTAAATACAATTGTATTTCAATTGTATGTTGGTAGTATTAAGATAAAATGGGAGGCCTGAAAGGCACTGAAAAATAACCTGTAGTTATTTTATGATTTGGAATAAAAGAATACTCCAAGTTTTCTATTTTCTTTGAAATTGAAAAATCACTTGCTACTGTCAAAAATAATCCCGTGATGTGAGATTCTATTGTTGCCTGAAAATTCTCTTTTTGAGGCTTTGTTGCTTCAACTACTGCCAATGATTTTTTTAATTGACAATTTCCATTACAAGTTGATTCTTCTATCTCTTTTTCAACACATAAATTGGCTGCAATAAATTCTTGATTTACTTTGAAATTGACATAAATGATAGAAGGCAACAAAACATTAACTATAAACACTACACAAAATGTAGCGGATATAAATCTATGTCGGTTACTTGTTTTCATATCAGTTAGATATTACAAATCTAATCGTTTTGGTTGAGGAAAAATATGACTTTAAGCATAAAAAATAGAAACCTTCTTCCAATTGCGCAGGTATATCTTGCTTAATAAGCTGGTTTTCTTTATCAATTAACACTTGGTATGAATTTACCAGTTTCCCTTCCGAACTATATATTTCCATGGAATAATCTCCTTTTTCAAATCCATCCAATTGAATGTTTATTCGCTCGTTCGCTGGATTAGGAAATAAATTCATGGAACGGTTGTCTAATTCTAGTTTAGGCAAAGAAGTGGTTGAGCAAATCCCAGAAGTTCTTATCTCATAGCCAGCCTTTCTTAAATTTAAACGATTTCCTGATGATGTTAATCCTTGTAAACCGAACAATGAATCGCCAAAATTCAACAAAGTATTCTTTATTATCAATGCCATAGAGTCTGGATCAGCTTTGTATGCATTGGAGAAATTAGCGCACCCAATTGAATGCATCAATGCAATTGCTCCTGCAACTTGAGGAGTAGACATAGATGTTCCTGTTCTGTTTCCGTATGAGTTTCCCGGTAAAGTGGAATAAATAGTTGTTCCAGGTGCTCCTATATCTATATGAGTTATTCCAAATCCAGAAGTTACTTTATTGTCGTTTCTATCGGTATTGGTCACCGCAATTAAATAATCACTTGAGCATGTTGTAGGCATATCTCCGCTGACATCCACATTTATATTACTATTTGAAGTTGCTCCACAACTCAGTATTCCTCTTGCTCCCAAAGAATCATAAAAAGCACACCATAATGGGTAGCTAGCTGCATTTGCATAATCAATACCAAAACTAGAGTTAGTTGCTACGACATAAGCACCTTTTGCACCTGAGGTTTGATCATACAATTTTCTCATAGAAAGGGCGTAGTCATATGCTTTGAGTACAACTGACTCTATTGCGACACCACTTTGAATAGGCAAAATTTTCACTCCCCAATTCACTCCTACACCTCCTAATCCATTATTTGCCTTGGCTCCTATTATTCCAGCAATATGAGTTCCATGAGAGTTGGATGATATAGCTTTAGAATCTAAATAAGCATTCCAACCTTGATAATCATCTATAAATCCATTTCCATCATCATCTATTTGATTGTTTGGTATTTCTTGGTGATTTACAAAAAAGTTAATGTCATTGTGAGCAAGAAAAAAACCATCGTCTATGACTGCCACAACCAACGTATCGCCCAAAGCTGAAACCGGAGTATTGGAAATCCCCCATGCTTCTGTGGAAGACATATCTGCGCCCGATTGACCTCCCGACTGACCAATGTTTTTGTGATGCCATTGGGAACTAAAACCAGGATCAGAGGGAATTGTATCCCCTCTTATAGTGAGATTATTGTGATTGGGCTGAGCCAGTCTCACTTGTGATTTTTCATACACAAGGGATTGAAATTTGTGAACCGATAAAGATGAAAAAGACAAAAGCCAAATATTCATATTCTGAGACACTGTATCTTTTACAACGACATTTAGCTCTGGAAAATCTTGGTTCAATTCTTCAATAAATAGAGAGACATTGCTTCTGGTTTTTAACATAACTAGCAATTCACCCGACTCAAAATTAGAATCTTGTGAAAAACCCAGGTTGGAAAATATTAAGGTTGAAATTGCCAGTATTTTTAAAAAATAATTTATCATAAATCGTAATCATCAATATTTTCGAAGCTACCGAACTCGTCTTCGATATCTCCATATAAATCGTCCTCTTCGTCCAACATAAAATCCAAATCATCAACCATTTCAATCTGTTTAGACTCTTCTGATGGAGCATCTCCATAAATCAATTCTGTTACCGGATATGTTTTTGAACTATCCAAATTGTTGATTTCAACTAATTCAACAAAAAAGCACCACATGGAAAGAAAATCATACACATAAAGCAGTTTTTGATTCATCTCCTCTACCTTTTCAGAAATAAGTGTTGATTCCATTTCAACAAAATCATCGCTCTCACCGGTCATATCCATCAGTCCAATTTCTTGTCCTTTGTCCCAATCTTCGTTACTTAAATAAAAGGAAGCTACTTGATCTCCTTTGAAATCAAATGCTTCATTTATAGCCTCATGTAATTTATCAAAGGTAAATGAACTGTCAATTGCGATATCTCGGAAGGCATTTTCTTCTTCCAAGGTATCTATTAAAACTCTGAATTTAAATTCTTTCATTATTAAGTTTCTTGTGTTATATACGTCTCTACTGTGACAAAAGTTGTTTGATCTATTCCGAAATTACTTCCGAAACTTTTTCAAGAATACCAATAGTAACTTCGGCCATCTTGTTCTTTTTTTCATCCAAAGTAGGATTCACCTCTACGGTTTCAAAAGATACCAATTTTGGGCTTTTACAAAGCGTTTGCAATAAATCTGTTACTTCCTTTACTGGAATTCCACCTGGAACCGGTGTGCCCGTTCCGTGAGAAGTTTCGATTGGATCCATGCTATCGACATCAAACGACACATAAAGCATATCACACTGTTCTAATTGTTGTAAAATTTTCTCCCCAATTTCCTTTCCTCCAGTTTTTTTCACCTCTGAAACTTCAAAGTTTTTGATATTTCTTTCCGAAATCAAGTAATCTTCTGGTTTCTCAGTATCTCTTACTCCAACAAAAATCAAATTATTTGTGTCCAAAGCTTTACCCGATAAGGCTTTTACTTCTTCCCATTTTTGAAATGCTTTTTGGGAAATTTCTCTCACCTTGCATTCCTTATTATCAATATTACAAGCAATTGCAAGTGGCATTCCGTGCACATTTCCTGTTGGGGAAGTGTATGGAGAGTGCAAATCTCCGTGAGCATCTACCCACACCACACCCAAAGTTTTATCAGGATTGGCTTGCTGTATTCCCGCAATTGTTGCTGCCGCAGTTGAATGGTCACCTGCCAACACAAAAGGAAACTCATCGTTTTTTATCGTTTTTTTGACTTTCTTTGCAATCAATTCAAACTGTTTTGCGATGTATTCAATTCTGATTGCTCCTGGTGTGTCACTATTCGAAAAAATGTGCTCATTAAAATTAGAAACAGATTCTGAAGAATATGTTTTAAAAAAATTCGAATTCTTATTAAAAGCTGCGGTTTTTAAAGCTCCTACACCCAAACTTGCTCCTCTTGTTCCGGCTCCTAGTTCAGAAGTTACTTCAATCAGTTTAATCTTTTTTTTCATTATGAATTTTTTACAAACCCTATTACCGCAAGGGTAATGAGAGTAAATGTTAAGGCCAACAAAATTATTTTGATGGTTGGATTGCTAAAAAATGGTTTTCTAAATTTGGACCAAGTTTCTAGGTACAATTCTAAGCTTTTTTGTCTGCTACTTTGTAAAACAGCAAAGTGAAACAGTTCCTTATTTTGTCTATTAATATCGGTATCTTTCTCAAATTTTATTCCAGCATCCAAGATTTTTTCTTCAAAATAATCTGCCATATCTTTTCTTCTCAAAGTAAAAATAAGATAATTGGGGTCCGTTGGATGTTCGTAATAATGGTAGCTAGGAAAGATATGATACATAGTTTATTTCCATTGAGTTAAATATTCGATTGGTTTCCTTTGACCTTTTGGCCAATCTATAGATGGGTAACCCATGTAGAACAAACCTAAGCACTTTTCGTCAGAAGATAAGGATAAAAACTCATTCATTTCCTGAGTATACATCAATTTGGGAGTAGCCCAAAACCCTCCAATGCCATAAGCTGTACATGTCAAATACATGTTTTGAATGGCACAAGCCACTGCTTCTACTTCTTCCAGTTCACTTATTCGCTGTGTTTCATCGCGTTTCATTATTACTGCAATTACCACAGGAGCTTGAAGTGGTCTATTCTTTAGCTTGTTGTATTTCATTTCATTGAAAGAATCTCCTTTATTGTTGTTTTTGTAAAGATTAGATAAAAATTCTGACAGTTCAATCTTTGAGACATTCATAAACACTTGAAATCTCCAAGGCTGAGTTTTTCCATGAGTTGGCGCCCAAATAGCATTGTTCAATACATCTTCAACAATTTCTTTGTGAATCTTTCTTTCTGTGTATTGCTCAGGATAAATGGTTCTTCTATTCTTTATTACCTCAGTAATTTCGCTCAAATTATACTTCACGTTCTTCTTTTCAATGATTAGAGAGTAAAATTAAGGAAAGAAGAAGGAATTGTCAAAAGGAAATGAAACTATTACACTAGTTCCACAAAAGCCTTATATAAGTGCCAAAGCTTGGAACAAATTTTTTAGCTTTTTCTACTTTTTCCGATAAATAAGAAGTTCCCACAGTCAGTTGCTCTATGTAATCACTGTTCTTTTGCAATCTGCCTTCTACACCAAAAGCTATGGTGAGTTTCTCATTCAATACGTATGATATTCCATTGTCCAAGAACAAACCATATCCAAAGCCATCAATCTTTTGATAATTAAGTCCCAAATTCTCTACTCGAGTTATGTTATATTGTGTTGACCGAATAATAAGTTCTTGATTTTCTAACTGTATGTAATTCAATCCCACACCAGGAGAAATGTAACACGTTAATTTGGATTGTATTTCAAAGTTCTTTTGCACTCCCAATTTGTACCCAAATCTTCTTTCGCGAGCATTTACTTGTGCTTGCTCATACTCACCTGTAAAGTTCCTTGGGTTGTCCAATTGAATAACCAATGGGGTAGAAAAACGAATAATACCTATGTCAAATTTCATAATTACGGACAAAGAAGGATTAATATCAAACCCCAAATAAACACCAGAAAAAAAAGAAGCCGGATATTCATTATTTCTTGAATATTCCCAGCCCTGAATTGGATATCCCAACTTATCTTGCAATTGCTGTCTTGTTTGTGGATTAGTCAATATCCTATTTACTCCAAAAGGATGTGAACCATCCAAAAACTGAGCATACTGCTTGTTAGGAAAGCCAATACCCAAATCAATTCCAAATCTAAATTTTTTGATGCTGACATCTTCTTGTCCTAAAATTGCTGAATAAAATCCTGCAAACAAAATAATTAACGTGTATTTCCATCTGTTCATAACTCTTAAAATTACAAAAACTATCACTTTGTGACCTGCTTTTTTTTTATTAAATTTGAATTATAACCGAAATTAAACTAAGATGAAAAAACTATTCCCCATGCTTATGCTGGCGTTATTAATGACAAGCTGCGCCACTATTTTAAGAAAAGATACGCTACAAGAAGTAACCTTTACCACCGAACCACCTCGTGCAGAAGTTTTTGTTGATGGAAAAAAAGTAGGAACTTCTCCCCTGTCAATTCCTCTTGAAACAACTGAAGAACATTCTATCGAATACAAGCTGAATGGTTACCCCACAACTTCCTACACTTTACAAGGAGAAGTTTTGCCTAAATATGTAGTTGGAAATTTAGTTTTGGGAGGAGGTGCTTTGGGATGGATTCCAGTATTAGTGGATAACCATACAAATAAATGGAGAGGATTTGACCAATATGAAATTGATGGTCATACCAATTTTGGAGCAAAACTGGCTATTTCCGACAAGGATGGAGATGGAATTGAAGATAACCAAGATGATTGTCCAACCACAAAAGGTTTGGCTGCTTTCAACGGCTGTCCAGACTCTGACGGAGATGGAATAAAAGACAGTGATGATGTTTGTCCTTCAACTCCTGGATTAGCAAAATACAAAGGATGTGCCGATACCGATGGCGATGGCATTCCTGATAACCTAGACAAATGTCCTAATGAAGCTGGAACTGTAAGAGGTTGTCCTAAGAAATTAGATGACAAAGATGGAGACGGTGTGGAAGACAGCAAGGACAAATGTCCTAATATTGCAGGATTGGCAAAGCATGATGGTTGTCCTGATTCTGATGGTGACGGCATTGCAGACAATGTGGATAAATGTCCTACCGAAGCAGGTATAGCGTCTAACAGCGGATGTCCAGAAGTGAAAGAAGAAGTGAAGGAAGTAATGGTGCAAGCCATGGAAGGATTATTCTTCAAATCAGGTTCTTCTGTAATAGAAAAGAAATCCTATTTAGTGCTTGATAATATTGCCGAAATCATGAAAAAGAACTCCTCTTATAACCTATCTAT
>JAHEIE010000101.1 GCA_024639505.1 Crocinitomicaceae bacterium | reverse complement strand
GTATTTCTGTACCACTCCAGGAGAACATACACAATCTTTTTCGGGATGGTTGTAATATCCGCAAGGGCATGGATTCATAGCAGCCACCAACATAAAACTCGCTGGGTAATCTACTGTGAATTTAGCTCTAGAGATGGTTACTTTCCTGTCTTCCAGCGGTTGACGCATAACTTCCAATACGGTTCTTTTGTACTCGGGCAGTTCATCCAAAAACAATACACCATTGTGAGCCAATGATATTTCGCCAGGCTGTGGAAAAGCTCCGCCTCCAACTAGTGCCACATCAGATATAGTGTGATGAGGCTTTCTAAAAGGTCGCGAAGACATCAATGCTTCGTTTGAATCTAATCCTCCCGTTACAGAGTGTATTTTTGTGGTTTCCAGCGATTCTTGAAGTGTAAAAGGAGGTAAAATGGTAGGCAATCGTTTTGCCAACATACTTTTTCCTGCTCCCGGAGGACCAATCAAAATAATATTGTGCCCACCTGCTGCCGCAATCTCAAAAGCACGCTTTATATTCTGTTGACCTTTCACATCTTTAAAATCCAGCTCACTCGACATGAGTTTGTTGTAAAACTCTTCTCTGGTATTCACAACAGTTTTTTCTAGCTGTTTCACTTCGTTAAAAAAATCAATCACCTCTTTGATGTTTTCCACTCCATACACATCCAGCTCATCCACAATGGCAGCCTCTCTCGCATTTTGTTTAGGAAGAATAATTCCTTTTAATCCATGTTTACGGGCTTCAATTGCTATGGGCAAAACTCCTTTCAAGGGTTGTAGGCTTCCGTCTAAGGAAAGTTCTCCCATGATTAAATATTGTGCCACTTTATCAAATTTAATTTGCTCTGTAGCTGCCAAAATTCCAATGGCGAGGGTAAGGTCGTAAGCCGACCCTTCTTTACGAATGTCAGCCGGAGCCATGTTCACTGTAATCTCTTTTACGGGAATTTTGTAGCCATTATTTTTGAGAGCTGCTTGTATCCTTTGTTGACTTTCTTTTACTGCACTATCTGGCAATCCCACAAGAAAAAAATTAACCCCATTGGTAATGTTTACTTCCACGGTAATGATAGTGGCTTCGATGCCAAAAACGGCACATCCATAGGTTTTTACTAGCATAAGTTTAATTTCGGTTATCTAACAAGATACTGAAATTAATTGAATACCTAAAGTTGAAAAAGCAATCGAATAAACAAGAGTTGGCAATTACTGAACAACTAGTTTTTTGACAACTGTGTATTCCTTGCTTGTTATTTTTAAAAAAAGAACTCCCGATGGCAATCCAGAAATTTCGATTGAATTCGCTGAATTAATGTCTTTGGAGAATCCTGATACTTCTTTTCCCAAAATAGTGTAAATGGATACCGCATCGATAGGAAATTCATTTGATATCTTTACAGAGTGATTAGCTGTTGGATTGGGAAAAATAGCTAGGTTGGAAAAACGATTTTCTGAAATAGAAACGTTAGTCAAAGTACTGGTCCATATTTGAGTTACCCATTCTGGATGATCAATGTATGGATTTCTGTTTCCTTGGTAAGTATAAGATGCATTGTTTCTTACAATTTCTCTTTGGTTTACAGTGTCTTGCAAATGCCATTTTACAAGTAAATTGACAAACCATTGATCATAAACCTGATTGGAAGTTCCATTAAGTGGTCCCCAGCTCCAAGAAGAAACTTGGCTTTCGTAACGTGTTGCAAAATACAACATACATCGAGCTATGTCACCTTTGAATTCGTCAATAGGTTCGAACACCAAATTGGAGTATCCAGGAAAAGAACAAGGTCCTTTTTTCGACCCATTTTGGCTCGTCCAAGTTGTTGAAGTTACTTCGCCAAAAGGCAAATTACTTCTTTGTCCATTTACATATCCATCCGAAGGAACAACAAAGTGAATGTCGTTTTTCATTGGGCTAGCGCTATTAAAAACGCTTTGAGGCAATAAGTGTTCTCTGTTATAACAATCGTTTTCGCTATTGTAATTTCCACAGTTACGGTTGTTGTGGGTATAAAAATAATTATCTGCACCACTTGGGTTTTCCGAGTACATATCTAGAACAGAACCGTCATTGTCGTAAAAATTATCGGCATCGGCAGTTACATATCCCGAATACAAACTTCCGTAACCACGGTCGTTGTGACCATTTGTGATGATTGATTTTAAAGCAGTTTTTAGAGGATAACCCGTGAGTCCCGAAGTTGCGTTGTAATAACCAGGAGGAATTTGTGCTTTCCCCACAAGTCCAACAAAAATAAGAGCGGCAATCAATCTAATTTTTCTCATAATATTAATCTATGTAGCTCAATTTCAGCATATTCGTTTTTCCACTTTCTTCTAATGGTATGCTGGCTGTATTAATTATCAAATCTCCTTCTGCAACAAAACCTTCCTTTTTCAACATGTAATGAATGTCGGCAATGGTATGGTCTGTGCTCACCATTTTGTCGTAGTAAAAAGTTTTTACACCCCATACCAGACTCAACTTTGTAAGTAATTCTTTATTTCCAGAGAATACAAAAATGGACGCTTTTGGTCTTTTAGAAGAAATTTTGAAAGCAGTATAACCAGAAAATGTCATAGTTACAATTGCTTTGGCTTGGGTTTTATCAGCCAAATTACTGGCATTAAAACAAATAGAGTCTGTAATAAATCGCTCTGGACTTCTTTTAGGGTTCTTTTCTTGAAGAATCTCTTTGAATCTAAAGTCGCCTGTTTCCTCAAGAATCTTTACTATTGCATTTATTACGTAGTTGGGATATTTTCCAACAGAAGTCTCTCCACTCAGCATCACTGCATCTGCACCATCAAGAACAGCATTTGCCACATCATTCACCTCGGCCCTTGTTGGAGTAGAAGATTCTATCATGCTTTCCATCATTTGGGTAGCAATCACAACTGGCTTGGAGTATTTGATACACTTTTCAACAATCATTTTTTGAACGATTGGCACTTTTTGCATCGGAATTTCAACACCTAAATCACCTCTTGCCACCATTATAGCATCAGCTTCTTTAATTATCTCTTCAATATTTTCTACCGCCTCTGGCTTTTCTATTTTCGCTATTACTTTTGCCTTTTTATTCTTGGCTGCAATCATTCCCTTCAGCTCAATAATATCTCTTGCTGATCGAACAAAAGAAAGACCTATCCAATCTATATCGTGTTCCAATGCAAAATCTAAATCCACCAGGTCTTTTTCTGTTAGTGATGGTAAAGAAATAACTGTGTTTGGCAAATTTACTCCTTTGTTAGACTTTAAAATTCCGCCTTGAGTTACCTTTGCTCGCACGGTATCTTTTCCGTTTGTCTCTAGAATTTCTAGTTCCAATTTTCCATCGTCCAATCGAATAAATTCGCCCTTCTTCACGTCATTTGCAAAGTTTTCGTAATTCATGTACACTCTTTCGGCATTTCCCAAACATTCTTCTTTGGTAAAAACTATTTCATTTCCTTCTACCAACAAAGTGTTGTCCTCCATTTTTCCCACTCTCAATTTTGGTCCTTGTAAATCTCCCAAAGTAGCAATGTGAGTCCCTTTTTCTTTATTTATCTCTTTGATATTATTTAATACTTTGAGATGATCTTCGTGGGAACCGTGCGAAAAATTCAATCGGCACACGTTCACTCCCAAATCAATAATTGATTCGAGCATTTCTTTCGATTCGGTAGCTGGCCCAATGGTCGCTATAATTTTAGTTTTTCTCATTCTCATCTAATTTTAAAACAGTAAGTTCTCTTTTGATTTCAAGGTATTAACATCCAATTCAAAGGCTGTTAATACAACATTAATTTTTCTTATTTCTCGCATCATTTCGCTTATTTCAAGCGCATTGTAATCGTATAAAATCAAGAAAAAATCAGCCGCTTTTTTTTCTGGAACAAGACAGCTTCCGCCACTCTTGTTTCCTATTAATCTTACATCTCTTTCCTCCACATCATCTTGATAAAAGTACATCGAAAACTCTTTGTTTCCTGCCTTTTTGGAAGAAAACACCACCTCCTCTTCTTTCATTAACTTGATTCCAAACCTTTTGTTTAGTTCCCAAGACAGCCTATAGTCCTTTGCATGAGAACTAATTCCAATCAATTGGAAATCATATTCAAAATCTGCTAAAAGGATGGTTTTGCTCATTGAGGACGTAAACTTACAAATATAACTCAAAAAAAAAGAGTCGCTCCAAAAAAAGGAACAACTCTAAATTAAATAAAACCTTTAAGTTTTAGTTTCTTCCAGCCCTTTTTCTTTCAGATTCGCTCAATAAGATTTTTCTTAGTCTTAAGCTCAATGGAGTTACCTCAACGAACTCATCTTCTTGGATATACTCCAATGCTTCCTCCAAAGAGAATTTGATAGGCGGAGCCAATTTCACTTTGTCATCTGCTCCTGAAGAACGCATATTAGACATCTTCTTTGTCTTCGTTACATTCACTGTTAAGTCATTGTCTCTTGAGTTTTCTCCAATTACCTGTCCTGCGTAAATTTCTTCATTAGGGCTTACAAAGAACTTTCCTCTATCTTGTAGGTTGTTCAATGAAAATGGAATGGCTTTTCCTTGCTCCAAAGAAATCAATGATCCTGCAGATCTTCCTGGAATTTCTCCTTTGTATGGTGCAAATTCTTTAAATCTGTGGTTCATGATTGCCTCCCCAGCTGTAGCAGTAAGTAGGTAGTTTCTTAAACCAATAATTCCTCTTGATGGGATTTCAAAATCAATGGTTACACGATCTCCTTTTGGTACCATGTTCAACATTTCTCCTTTTCTCATGGTTACCATTTCAATGGCTTTCCCTGAAACTACTTCTGGCAAATCAATTGTCAATTCTTCAATTGGCTCATGTTTCTTTCCGTCAATTTCTTTAATAATTACCTGTGGTTGACCAATTTGAAGTTCGTATCCTTCTCTTCTCATGGTTTCAATCAATACAGATAAGTGAAGAATTCCTCTTCCAAATACCATGAATGAATCAGCAGAACCTGTATCCTTTACTTGTAATGCCAAGTTTTTCTCAAGCTCTTTGTCCAATCTATCTTTAATGTGTCTTGAAGTAACAAACTTGCCTTCTTTACCAAAAAACGGAGAGTTGTTAATTGTAAACATCATACTCATTGTTGGCTC